>NZ_DATBQF010000048.1:0-3339 GCF_036560965.1 Methylosinus sp.
GCGTAAAGGGTCGCCGTCGTGTGTCTTATGATGAAGCCAGTCGGAAAGCCGGATGCGGGAAATCTGCACGTCCGGTTTGATGAGCGGGGAGAGGAAACGGAGCGCGTCTCAACGTGCCACCGCGCCTCTTCTCGACTCTACTCGAGCGCTAGAAGAACGACGCCGTCGACGCGGAGGCGGCGGTGCGGCCGACCCTGCGGTTTGAGCCGCCACGAACATCGCCGCCAACCTCGGCGAAGCTATGCAGCGAGTTTGGGAATTACGTTCTCGACCAATCGCAGGAATCGGGTGTTGCGGGTCCCCGCAACCACTTCTTACATAAATCAATCACCGCCCCGATCTGATCCTCGGGGCGGTTTCTCGCGTTGTAGCGAAGCTGCGTTACTCAAGGGCGAATCTACCATTCCAGCCCTCCGCGCGTCGCAGGCGCTTGTCCAGCGCATAAGCGACGGCTGGTGCAAAAAGTCTCTTGGAAGAGTCGCCCTCCTGAGCGAGAAGAGCGCGCGCCGACTTCAGGCTTTTTCCGCTTCGCCCATGATGCTCGATGCCGAGACGGGAGTCGGAATCGCTTATCGACGTTCCCGTTTCGGCGCAAAGCTCTCGGAGCAAATCGATCCAGCAGTGAATATCTTTTATCGCCGCTCGCGACTCGAGCGGCCAGAACGCCCGTTCGAGCGCGCGCCTTACGACGAAAGCGGCAAGCAGCGAAGAACTTGCGATGTCCCGCAGCCGCTGCGGCCAGCGCTTCGCGATCGTGCGGCCGCGGCTCAAATAGTCATGAATGGCTGCGCCAAGGGTTTCGCCGTCGAGACGCCCGTCGTCAATGACGGCGATAAGCGCGTCGACTGTAGCCCTGGCGGTGGCCTTGTCCTGCGCGTCGAGTCCGTTGCACAGCATCAGCAGAGCCGCCGCATCGATAGGAACGTCCGAATCTAGGAGGAGAGTCAACCCTTCTGCAATCGAACAGAGGCCCGCTTCGTCCTGCATACATTTCGCGTTGCGCGCGAGGGTAAAGACGGGACGGGGGTTCTGCGGCCACAGCGCCCGGATCCATTCGCCAAGCCGAAATGCGTCCGAGCAACCTCCGAGTGGCCAAAGCCAAGTGGTGCATAGAAGTGCCTCTGTCGGGAAGCAGAAGTCCCCACTCGCCGGCCAATCGGCCAGGTCCCGCATCTGCGCGTGCACGCCGTGGCGCAGAGGGCCGGCAAGCCAATCACTCATGAGCTCGGCGACGCGGTCATCGTCGTCGAAAGGCGCGCGCGCCCGCCTTGCGGCGACCCAAAGCGCCCGCGTGGCGCCGAATGTCTCTTCGCCACCCAATGCGTGACGCAGCGCGGCGCCCCATTCCCCCGTCAACCTGGCGGCTTGGCGTAGTGCCTCCGCGCGCCCTTCCGGTGCAAGCCGCAAGAGTGTGAGAACCTGATCGGCGAGGCCAAGAATCGGCGTCGCCTCTGCGGCGCAACTCCGCCTGACCGCGACGAGAGGATCGATCCAAAACCCGGAATGGGTCGGCTCGGACAATTGCGAGGCCGTCTTCGTGGAGCGTATCGCCCGCGCCATGTCCTGCGCGCGCAGCAGCAGGACGAAGCCCGGATCGTTCTTGGGGATAACGGCTTGAGCGAGCTCGAATTCATCAAAAAATGCTTCGAGCGTGATCTGAAGCACGCCGCGCGGCGTTGCCCAGTCCGAGCGGTCCCAACGCTTCGGCGCGAAACGCCGCAACGCCAGTTGGAGCGGCGCCAGAAGGCCCGCGGCGTCGGGCGGGCGATGCGCGGAAAAGCGCAGGGCTGCGGCGAGCGCGCGTTCGACGCGTTCGATTTCCATCGGACGTTCGATGACGATCAGCGCTTCGTCGACGAATTCCTCGAAGCTCTCGATCGGCACGATCGCCTTCTCGGGGTTGAGGCGCGGGATGTCCATGCCGGTGAAACGGGCGCGTGGAACATCGAAGGCGCCGGCGTCGATTGCCTGCAGCGCCGCATCGACTCCGGCGAGGCTACGAAGGTCGGCGGGCAGCGCCATTGCCCTTTGTCGCAGCGTTGCAATGCATGCTTCGACGCCGCGCACTTCTTCGTTCGCGGTTTGGCGTGCGCCCAGCAAAGCCTGAGCGCGTGAGCGCAGCGCTGGCGACATGATCTGAAGGCGATCCTCGATCGCCCGACGCGCCGGCTCGTCGAAGGCGCCAGCCCCTGCTTCCATTTGCGCGAGCGCGCCGTCCTGCACCTCTTCGGACGCGTGCTCGAGCCCGATCGCCAACAGCGGCAACGCCCTTGCCGACAAATCCGGCCGCTCCTGCAGAGCGCCGGCCATGAGCTTCAGCGCACCTTTCGCCACCGAGACAGTCGCGCAGTAGAGGGCGGGCTCGACGCGCAGAATCACCCGTGCAGGGTCGAGCTTCCGGGCCTTGCCGACCTTCAACAGAGCCGCCATGGCGAAGCTCGCGATCGGTCCGGCGGGGCTGGCGAGGAGATCAAAGTAGAGTTCGGCGCGGATGGCGCGTTCTTCTAGCGTTGGAGCCATCAATTCGTGGAATTGATAGTGCCAGCGCGCCCGATGCGGCGCGAAGCCGCGCGCCAGCGCCTCGAGGCTGGCGTCGAGCAGCCGCGCGCGTTCCAGAAGCCCCTCATCGGAAAGGGTCGCGAGCGCGCCGGCCCAGCCCCCTTCGACGCTTTCTCGCCGCGTCTGGCAATTGATGAGGCTGACCTCGTTGTCGCCCTCGACCTCGAACTGTCGCCAGATCTCCGGCCGCAGCCCGTCCAGCCCGTCGCGAATGCGGTCGAGGATCGGAGATGAGGCGTCGTGGCGGCTGCGGTCGTACCATTTCTCGTCGTTCAGCCACTCCCTGTATCCGCCGTAAGCAAAAGCGAGACCGATCGGGTAGCGCGCATGTGCTGGCGGCGGGATCAATCCTTGGAGCACCAGCTCGTGAACGCAATGAGCTATGTCTGCAATTCTCCATAAGCTGTCGCAGCGTTCCATGAGCAGCGTCGCGGCCTCGGCGAGCCAGGGCGGACGCCGATCGATGATCGCGCGGCAGACGTGATAGGACGGCTCCCATCGTCGCAGCTTCATCAGTTCTGAAAGCGTGGCCGTGGCCGCTGTTGCGATGCATGTGGCGTGAGGCGCGAACTCGCGCTCGAGCCCCTCGCCGTTCGGGCCTCGCTCGCGCGCGGTGGCTTCCTTGTGGCGGCGTGCGGCATAATACCAACTCTCTGAGAGGCCGACTCACGTGTGGGATTCCCGAATCGGCTGAAATTTGATTCGACCAGGCGAACACATGGAGGTTCGCCATGGCGGCGGCGATTGGGCTTCGAGGCGATTATGACGCGCGCTCCTTGC
>NZ_DATBQF010000049.1:0-8039 GCF_036560965.1 Methylosinus sp.
CTGTCGATTTCCGCCGAAATTTGACCCAGGATTTCCGTTGAGAACTGACCCGGGTTGAAGATGGCTTGCGGGTCAGTCGGTCGTCAAGTTTTGGTCTTCTCCTTTGCAGGTTTGTCCGCCTTCGCCGAGCTGTCCTTGAACCGGAAGCTGTCGTTTCCGGTTTCGAGGATGTGGCAACGGTGAGTGAGGCGATCGAGCAGAGCCGTCGTCATCTTGGCGTCGCCGAAGACGGCGGCCCATTCGCCGAAACTGAGGTTCGTCGTGATGATGACGCTGGTTCGTTCGTAGACGCGGGCGTGCTCGCACACGATCTGCCCCTCGGCGGCGACGACGACGCGCTCGGGGTAGACCCGCACGCTGACGGGGCGATTGGCGAACGAGGCCGGCACGCTGTAGCGATTGCGGTCCAGATGGATCAGGCACGTCGGCGTGACCCGCTTGGTGTGTTCGACGAAGCCGTCGAATGGCCGCGGAGGCTGCATCAGTTGCGGAACCTCCTCGCGCCAAACCTCGGCGATCGTCCCCGGCTGCGCGCTGTGCCCAATCTCGGCCCACAGCTCGCGGCATCGCGCCTCCAGCCAGTCGTTGAGCGCCGCCAGCGACGGAAAGCTCGGGATCGGCTGCCAGAGGCGATGACGAGCATCCTGAACGTTCTTCTCGATTTGCCCCTTTTCTCAGCCCGAGGCCGGATTGCAGAATGCGGCCTCGAACAGGAAATGGCCGACCATGGCGGCGAAGCGGGCGTTGACCTGGCGCTCTTTGCCGCGCCCGACCTTGTCGATCGCCGTGCGCATATTGTCGTAGACGCCTCGCCGGGGCACGCCGCCCAGCACGCGGAAGGCGTGGTTGTGAGCGTCGAACAGCATCTCATGCGTCTGTTGCGGGTAGGCGCGGAGGAAGAATGCGCGGCTGTAGGAGAGCTTGAATTGGGCGACCTGCAACTTGGTCCGCTCGCCCGCGATGATCGCCCAATCCTCCGACCAGTCGAACTGGAACGCCTCGCCGGGCAGAAACGTCAGCGGCACGAACGCGCCGCGCCCACAGGTCTGCTGCTCCCGATGCCGCGCCGCCTTCCACTCGCGCGCGAAGGCCGCCACGCGATTGTAGGAACCGTCGTAGCAGCGCCGACGCCTGCGCCTCGCTGCCACAGTGACAGATGACGTCATCAGCGTAACGCTCGAACGGAATGTCGGAATGGTTTTCCTTCATCCATCGATCGAACGCATAGTGCAGGAAAAGATTAGCCAAGAGCGGGCTCACGACAGCGCCCTGTGGGGTCCCCTTCGCTCGGCTGACAAGCGCGCCATCCGGCATGCTCACTGGCGCCTTCAGCCATCTTTCGATGTAGAGCAGCCCCCATGCGCAATCGGTATGGCGACGCACCGCTCGCATCAATAGCTCCCAATCGATGTTGTCGAAGAAGCCTTTGATGTCGAGATCGAGCACCCAGTCGTGACGCCAGCATCGCTGCCGCGCCATGGCCAGCGCATCGTGCGCCGACCGACCGGGACGATATCCATAGGAGTCGGCATGGAACACTGGTTCCAGAGACGGCTCCAGATATCGCTTCACCACCATCTGGGCGATTCTGTCGGAGACCGTCGGGATTCCCAATGGTCTTGTTCCACCATCGCCTTTCGGGAGGTCCACCCGTCGGATCGGCGGCGGCATATAGCTGCCCGACGACATCCGATTCCAGAGTCGATAGAGATTGTTGTTCAAATCCTTCTCGAACTCCGCGATCGTCTGATCGTCCACTCCCGCCGCGCCTCGGTTTTCCTTCACTCGCTTGTAAGCCATCCACACTTCGCGCTTGGAAATGCAAAATGGTTTTGCTTCATCCATGCGGGTCCTCCCCTTTCAGGTTGCCCACGAGACAAAGCCGGACGACGCCACCCCTTCGGTCCGGTCCCATTGCAGGACATTCATCCCTACTACGAGTGGCTCCGCCCCCGTGCCCCGCATCGGTAATCTCGCCCTTGCGGAGTCCGTCCGCTCGAGCTTCTCCCTTCGCATCGGGACGACAGGTTCCTGAGTTCCTTACCAAAGCCTGGATCAAGGTCACGCCGCCTTCATGCCGGACGCCGGTTGGGCAGTAAGCAGGTCTCCCCCAACCTCTATTCGCGGGACAGAAGTCCGGGTCCCGGTTTCGACGTCGTTTGATACGTTTCGACACGTCATCAGCGGTTCACTTTCGTTCGTCTCCTCGAACCTCACCTGACGGAGTGCATCTCCGCCTTTTCCATCGACGTTCACCACAATGGCTCTTGACCAATGCAGCTCGTGGCGGTTTGAAGCCGGCTCCTGCAAGCCGACTTCGAGGGGCCTGCCTTCATCTCCGGTAAAGCATCGCAACCGCTCAAAGTGCGAACGATCGCGTTCACAGCACACGACCTCCTCATATTTGACGCTGCGCCACAGCCGCTCGACAAACACATTGTCGCGCCACGCGCCCTTGCCGTCCATGCTGATGGCGATTTTCGCTTCGAGCAGCACGCTCGTGAAGTCGACGCTCGTGAACTGGCTGCCCTGGTCCGTGTTGAAAATCTCGGGCTTGCCACGTTTGGCCAGCGCCTCCTCGAGCGCCTCGACGCAAAAATCGGCTTCCATGGTGATCGCCACCCGATGCGCCAGCACCCGCCGGCTGAACACGTCGACGACCGCCGCCAGATAGACGAAGCCGCGCCCCATCGGAATGTAGCTTATGTCTGTCGCCCAGACCTGATTGGGCCGCTCGATCTTCACGCCACGCAGGAGGTAGGGATAAATCTTGTGCCCCGGCGCCGGCTTGCTCGTGTTCGGCCGTCGATAGATCGCCTCGATTCCCATGCGCTTCATCAGCGTCGCCACATGCCGGCGGCCCACGACGACGCCCTTGCGTTTCAGCAAGTCGCGTAGCATCCGGGCCCTGGCGAAAGGATATTCGAGATGCAGCTCGTCTATGCGCCGCATCAGCTTCAAATCCTCGGCGGAAACCGGCCGCGGCTTGTCGTAGACCGAGCTGCGGGCGACGCCGAGCGCTTTCGCCTGGCGGGCGATCGGAAGCTCGTGATCGCCATCGATCATCGCTTTGCGCTCAGCAGGCCGGCTTTGCTGAGCGCGCCGGACAAAAAATCGTTGGTCAGGGTCAGCTCGCCGATCTTGGCGTGCAACGCCTTCAAATCGACGGCCGCCTCCTTCCCTTCCGGCTTTTCCTGACCGAAGACGCCAGCTGCGCCTTCGAGAAGCTGGCCCTTCCATGTCGCGATCTGGTTCGGATGAGCGTCGAACTGCTGCGCCAGTTCCCCCAGCGTCTTCTCGCCCTTGATCGCGGCCAAAGCCACTTTCGCCTTGAAGGCCGGAGAATGCGTCCGGCGGCTCTTCTTCGTCATCGAATGCTCCTGATTCGCAGCGAGAATCCTCGCCGCTGTCAGGCAGAAAATCCACCGACGCTACTGTCCGAATTTCCGGGGCCAGCTCTGTGCGCCGTCGCTTCTTCGAGATCCAGGCGGCGACGCCCGCGCCGATTGCCGCCGAGATGCTCGCGCGCATCGGCGCGCTCTATGATATCGAGCGCGACATTCACGGCAAAAGCGCCGAAGCGCGCAAGAGCGCCCGCCAGGCTTGCGCCAAGCCGATCGTCGACGCGATGAAACCGTGGCTGGAGGCCAGGCTGGCGACGATCTCGGGCAAATCCACGCTCGCGGTCGCCATTCGCTACGCCTTGTCGCGATGGGACGGGCTCGTCCTCTTCCTCGACGACGGCCGCGTCGACATCGGCTCCAACGCCGTCGAACGCGCCATGCGCCCGATTGGGCTCGGGCGGAAAAATCATCTTTTTGCTGGTTCAGATCGCGGAGCCGAGCATTGGGCCGTTCTCGCTTCACTCATCGAGACGTGCAAGAGAAATGAAATCGATCCGCAGGCCTATCTCGCCGACGTCCTCACGAAGATCGTCGGTCGTCACCCCATGAGCCGCATCGACGAGCTCCTGCCCTTCGCCTACATCAAGAAAGCGCCCGAACAGGCCGTGGCCTGAAAACGACGCTTACGAGTAATACGATAGAAATCCCTTTGATTGTTCAGTCTCGCCGATTTTGTCGCGAAAGTTAGGCAGACTGTGTGGAAACTCTCGTTGAACGGATTCCATCGGCGCATGCGTTGCCTTAGAATCGCGTCATGGCGCACATATCCGGAACCGACCGTTCGCAAACCCTCTTGTTCCCCGAGGTGATCGACGATTACGTCGGTCCCGACAATCCCGTCCGCTTCATCGATGCCTTCGTCGACGGGCTTGATCTCACAGCGGCTGGGTTTGCGCGTGTCGCGCCGGAGAAGACGGGACGGCCCGGCTACGCGCCCGGCGATCTGCTGAAGCTCTACATCTACGGCTATCTCAATCGGGTTCGTTCGAGCCGACGGCTGGAAGCCGAATGCCATCGGAACGTCGAAGTCATATGGCTGCTCCGGACCTTGAAGCCCGACTTCAAAACCATCGCCGACTTTCGCGCCGACAATCGCAAGGCCTTTCGCGCGGTGTTCCGCCAGTTCGTGGTTCTCTGCCGTAAGCTCGATCTGTTCGGGCGCGAGTTGCTTGGCGTCGATGGCACGCGGATCAAGGCGGTCAACAACAAGGACCGCAACTACACGAAAAACGCGCTGGAGAAGTTCATCAAGGCGGTGGACGAACGCCTCGATGAATATCTCGAGCGTCTTGATGAAGACGACGCCACGGAAGCGGGAACCGGCGGTTCGCGCACGAAGAATCTCGCGGAAAAAACGAGGCGTTGCGCACAAAGCGCGATCGCTACAACGCGATGCTGGCCGATCTCGAGCGCAGCGGCGATGACCAAATATCGCTGACCGATCCCGACAGCCGCGCCATGGCGGCATACACAAAGGTTGGCGTCGGCTACAACATTCAGATCGCGGTCGATTCGAAGAACAAGATGATTGTCGAGCAGGCGGTGAGCAATCAGGTCGTCGACATGGGCTTGCTGACGCAAACCGCCGAGGTCGCCCGCGACATTCTCGAAGTCGAACAAATCGATGTCGTCGCCGACAAGGGCTACTACAAGATCGAGGATATCGAGGCTTGCGAGAAGGCGGGGATGACGCCCTATGTTCCCAGGCCGCAGCGCGGTCCCGCCGTTCGCGAGGGCTTTTTCCGCAAGGACGAGTTCCGCTACGACACCGAGCGGGACGCCTACATCTGCCCGGCGGGACAGGTTCTTGCGACGCGCTACGAAAGCAAGCTGCGGAATCTGAAAAAGTTCGATTACAGCAATCGGGCCGCGTGTCTGGTTTGCGCGATCCGCTCGCACTGCACCAAGGATTTTCGCAAGGTCTCGCGCCTGGAAAATGAGGCGGTGCTGGACCGCATGGCGGCACGGCTGAAGGCGCGACCCGAGATACTCAACACGCACCGCGAGATCGTGGAGCATCCTTTCGGCAGTATCAAACAATGGATGAACCAGGGCGCGTTCCTGACGCGCAGCCTCGACAAGGTGCGTGCCGAGTTCAGCCTGACGGCTCTCGTTTATGACATGCGACGAGCCATCAACATTCTCGGGGTGGAGGAAATGATGAGGGCGGCGCGGGCCTGAGGGGGCTCAGTGATCTGCCTATTGAAGCCAGAAGGGCGCTTCAGCTCGCCTCGGAAAGCCTTTGGGAGCGCGAGGGGCAAGATTTCCACCGGCGGCATGAAAACCCGCTGTCGCCAGCCTCTGAAAGGCGGCTTCTGATCACGGCGAAGCGTTTCCACACGGTCTGTAGGATTTCCGCAACAAAATTAGGCTGCGGCCCGCTTCCATCCTGCTGCGAGCAGGCCCGCGCCGATCATCAATGAACCGCCTGTGCGATTGACCGCCCTCTGAACGCTAGGCTTGCGGATTGTCTTGCGCGCCATCGAGGCCATGAGGCCATAGGCGGCGGCGTTGGCCGTTGCCAGCATGAGGAATGTCGCCTCGAAAACGACCATCTGGAACGCGACAGGCTGTGCATGGTTCAAGAACTGCGGCAGGAACGCCACAAAGAAGATGATGCTTTTCGGATTCAGAGCGGTGACAACATAGGTGTGTAGAAAAATGCGTAGCGAACGCTCCCTTGCGACCGAAACGACTTCGCTGGGCGCTTCGTTGCTCGCTACCGGCGCGCGCCAGAGCTTGACGCCGAGATAGATCAGATAGGCGGCTCCGACCCACTTCATCACGGTGAACAGCGTCGCGGACGTGGCGAGAAGCGCGCCAAGGCCAAGCATTGAGGCCGTCATTGCCGTGAAATCGCCCAGTGCAACGCCGGCAACGGTCGCCGTGGCGGAGCGTTTCCCATGACCGAGCGCGTATGAAATCACCAGAAGAACGGTCGGGCCGGGAATGGCCAGCAAGACGGCTGACGCTGCGACGAAAGCCAGCCAGAGTTCTATGGACATACTTCACCCTCCAAGTTGTTTGGATCGAGCAATCCATGAGAACGGCCGCAAGACAAGGGGCTGCCGCAAAATTCCCGACTAACGCGAGACTTCCCGATTTTTGCGACGTTGCAGAATAGGGAGTTTTGCGACAGCCGCAATGATTCCTATTGGCGCCGCCCGGCTGTTAAGGACGGCGAAGGAGGAACTCTGTCGAGTCGCCCGGAGGAATTTCACCCCCGGGCGCTCCTAGAACCGTGCGTGAACCTCTCGACTCACACGGCTCCCGATGTTCGGCCGTTGCCATGACATAGAGGCCAGTGGGCGAAGAGTTGGGGGTTCGCCCGACGTAGCCGGTCAAACCAATCTCGCGCCCCCTTGGTCTGATGGCGCATCCGCTTGAACTTGCGGCGCGCCCATCGAATGACATAGGCGTCGATCCTCGTCAGGCTCGGACGCAATTGCGTCTTGTAGAAGTGGCTGTAGTAGGTGATCCAGCCGCGAATGCACGAGTTGTGCTTCTCGGCCAGCTCTTGCAGGGACTTGTCGCTGTGATGATGAAGCGCCCATCGCCGAACGGTCCGGCTGATAGCCTTCAACGCTTTCGGACTGGCGGCGGGCATGAAGCTGTGGGCGGCCCTTCCACCCCACATCACCTTCCGGGCTCGAAACTGAAAGCCCAGGAAGTCGAACGAGATGATAGGAAAGTCGCCGCGCCGGTTCACATCCTTGCAATAGACGATCTTTGTCTTTGCAGGATGCAGCACCAGCTTGCAGACAGCGAGACGGTCCGCAAGCGCGCTCCATAGCGCTCGCGCCTCTTCGGCGCTTCGGCAGTGACAAATGGCGTCGTCCGCGTAGCGCTCGAATGGGACGTGCGGATAATTCCGCGTCATCCACATGTCGAAAGCATAATGCAGGAACAGGTTCGCGAGCAGAGGCGAAATCACCCCTCCTTGCGGCGTTCCGGCCGTGCGCGGCACGACGCCGCCGTCCTCCATCTGCACTGGCGCCTTCAGCCAGCGCTCGACATAAAGCAGCACCCATGGGCAATCCGTATGTCGGCGGACCGCTTTGAGGAGCAGCTCCCAATCGATACTGTCGAAGAAGGCGCGCACATCGAGATCGAGCACCCAGTCGTAGCGCCAACAGCGCTGGCGAGCTTGGCGTACGGCGTCGATCGCAGATCGTCCGGGCCTGTAGCCATAGGAGTCCGTGTGAAACACCGGCTCCAGAATGGGCTCCAGATATCGACGGGCGACCTCCTGGGCAATGCGATCCGAGACTGTTGGAATACCCAACGGCCGCGTCCCGCCATCCGCCTTCGGAATCTCGACCCGCCGCACCGGCGGAGGAAAATAGCTCCCCGACGACAGCCGGTTCCAGAGCTTGTAGAGGTTGCCCGAAAGGTTGGCCTCGAACTCCGCAATCGACTGTCCATCGACTCCAGCCGCTCCCTGGTTGGCCTTCACACGCTTGAAGGCTTCCCAGACCTCCCGTTTGGGGATGTGTAGAGTCGAGAAGAGGCGCGGTGGCACGTTGAGACGCGCTCCGTTTCCTCTCCCCGCTCATCAAACCGGACGTGCAGATTTCCCGCATCCGGCTTTCCGACTGGCTTCATCATAAGACACACGACGGCGACCCTTTACGC
>NZ_DATBQF010000050.1:0-3072 GCF_036560965.1 Methylosinus sp.
ACGACGGCGGTGAAGGAGATGCGGCGTGGGCTCTTAACGACAAAGCACGAACTTCAAAGATCAATCCTCAATCTCGATCCGCTGACCGAGACAGCGAACCGCGCGGACATGCTGACGAAACTTCGTGAGGAGCAAGCATTAGCAAAGCGCAAAGCGCATTCGACATGCATTGCGATGGTGGACTTGGACAATTTCAAGAGCATCAATGATAAATACGGTCATACCGTCGGAGACCAAGTCCTCGTCCGCTTCGCACATCATATGAGGTCGCGAATGCGCTCGCACGACACGATTTTCCGCTACGGCGGTGAGGAATTCCTCATTTGCACGCCGAACACCGAGCTTGAAGCCGGTCAAGCGAAGATGGAGCTGCTAGGCAAGGAGCTTGCCGAGATAGTGATCCACAGGGAAGGTCACCCTCCATTCACGACCACGGCTTCCTTTGGCGTCACGGTGATTGACCCGGATGTTTCTGTCCAGCTATCGATCGAACGCGCCGACAAGGCGCTATACGCCGCGAAAGCTGCTGGGCGAAACCGAACTGTAATCTGGAGCCCGTCCTTGACTAAACGCCCCGCAATCGCACTTACCAAGTCGTCAGCGTCGATCGGGGGCGCATCAATAGAGACTTCTATAATCAATTTCTCGAAGTCTTGCGCGTTACATGCGTGACGCGACGTGCCCGGTGCTGGCGATACCCTGGAATCACGACAGCGGCCGCCAATGCCGCCTTCGTCGAAAGAAATGCTCTCATAAGCCGCGCTCTCCTTGGATTGGGGGCAAACTCCGTCGGTCGGACGCCGAATTTGCTCCCTGTCGGGCCGCTTGTCCGCGATCGTCGCCGCCATGCCAAGACCTGAGGCGTGGTAAGATTTCCTCGAGAGGCTTTGGTCGACTGAAAAGATATCCCTGTATGAGATAAATGTTCTTTGTCGCCAGGAACGCGAGTTGGGAGTGCGTTTCGACGCCTTCCACGACCATGTCTATGTCCAATTCTCGGGCGAGCAGCGCGACCGCGCCGATGATCGCCTGCATTTTCGAGGAATGGAGCATCTGGTTGGCGAAGGAGTGATCGATTTTCACCTTCTTCACGGGAAAGCGATCGAGATAGCCGAGACTGCTGTACCCGGTGCCAAAATCGTCGAGCGACAGGCGCAGACCGAGCGAGTTTATTTTGGCGATTTTTTGCTCGACATCGTCCGTATCGGCCATGAGAGTCGATTCGGTGATCTCCAATTCAAGGCGATCCGGGTCGAGGCGGCAATCTTCAAGCGTCGCTTTGATCATGTCCGCCAGTTCCTTTTGCTGAAATTGACGGGGCGAGAGGTTCACGGCGACGCGAATGTGCGACGGCCAGGTGAGCGCGTCGGCGCAGGCCTGACGCAGCACCCACGCGCCGAGCTTGACAATCAGTCCGGTTTCCTCGGCGACTGGAATGAATTCCGCAGGGGAGATCAGGCCTCGCTCCGGATGTCTCCAGCGCAGCAGCGCTTCGCAACAGGTCACGTCGCCGGAGCGCGCGTCGACAATCGGCTGATAGAAGACGACGAGTTCGCCGGCCTCCAACGCGTGGCGCAGTTCGACCTCGATCCGGCGTTTTTTCGCCAATTCCTCTTGCATGCCTTGGGTGAACCAGACCGCCTTGCCGCGCCCTGTCAGTTTGGAGCGGTACATCGCCAGGTCGGCGCACTTTAGAAGGTCTTCCGCGATCCCTGCGTCGGCTGGCGAGACCGCGAGCCCAATGCTGGCTCCGATTGAGATCGTGTGACCCTCGACCGTGTATGGTTGTTGGATCGCTTCTATAACCCCAACCGCGAGGCGCTCGGCGTCGGCGCGATCTTGCACGGAGCGCAAGAGAATGCAAAATTCATCGCCACCAAAGCGCGCCACCATGTCGGCGGCGTCGACACATTGACGCAGCCGCGTCGCGACGCTCACCAGAAGCTGGTCTCCGATGGAATGACCAAGTGTGTCGTTCACTTCCTTGAAGCGATCGAGATCGATGTTCAGCAGGGTCAGCGTGCCGCCCTGCTCGTCGATTTGCGCCAGATCGCCCTCGAGTCGATTCTGGAACTGCAAACGATTGGGAAGGTTGGTCAACATGTCGAAATGGGCGATGTGTTCGATTTCGCGCGCGGCCTGGCGCTGTTCGGTCACGTCCTCGATCACCGTGACAAAGACGCCGGCGTCGGCCGGCTCGCATCGAAAGTCGAAAATGCGCGCGCCGATTTGCTGAGAGAACACGCTTGCATGCGCAAGCGCCACGTGGGCTTTCCATTTTTCGCGAAACGCGACGCTCTCGTCGGCGGCCATGTGGGCGCTTACGCCAATCGCGCTCGCGAGGGCTTCGAGTTTAATTGGCGTGGCCACCGCGACGAACCCAAAAAGTTCAGTCATTTTGCGGTTGACGACAGAGATATTCGTGTTGGCGTCTCCCATGCAGAGACCATGCGCCATGCTGTTGAGCGCTAAAGCAAATCTCTGGCGTTGCAGCGAGGCGTCGTGTCCGTTGCGCAACGCGGATTCGAGATTCCCGTTTAGAAATTTCGACGTGGAGTTCACCGCGACGATGAGCAGCACCAAAATCACCGCGAGTCCCCAGTAGCGGAGATCGCCCTGCAACAGCGCCGCGAAGGCGAGCGGCGCCGCCAGGCCGACAACCTGTCCAAGCACGATGAGGGGACGACCGGCGTTGCGTCCCGCGAGCCCGCCGATGCCGCTCATCATGGTGACGATGCTGTAGCTGCTGAGAAGGCCGTTCTTGTGCTCGAAAAATATCAGCGCGACCGCGCAGCCGACGGCGGACATGAAGCCGACCCCGCCCAAGGCGTAAAGCCTCTCCCACTTCTTGGCGTCGCGCCGCCGCTGGACCAGCGGCGTTCGCGCGTGAGCGATAAGAACGCAAATCCGAAACAGCCCAAGGCAACTGATGAAGGCCGTGAAAAAAAGATAAATCCTGTCTCCGGTCGACATCCAGCCGAGCAGCGGCGCCACGAGGCCCCCGAAGACGCCGGCGACGAACGCGCCCGGCGTGCCGAACAGCGTTTCGACGAGATCGCTATGAATTTCCTG
>NZ_DATBQF010000051.1:0-1675 GCF_036560965.1 Methylosinus sp.
ATCGATGCGGCGTGGATAGACCTTGACCATGCCCTTTGGCGCGCGCGTCTCGAGTTCGGGCGCGGTGTCGCAGGCGAAGACGATGGTCGGCACGCGGCATTTGCCGGCCTGCGCGAACACATTGGTCGCGAGATTGTCGGAGATGCCGAACACGCATTTGGCGACGGTGTTCGAGGTCGCCGGCGCGACGATCAGCGTATGATAGACGCCGTAATAGAAATTGCCGACCGGCGCCGCGCTCGCCGTCGTGTCCCTGAACACGCGCACATTGCTGGGCAGAGCGAGGTCGTGTTTGTACATGCGCACGACCTCGGCGGCGGCCTTGCTGACAAAGAGATCGACATGATCGAGCGTGCGGATCACGTCGAGGCATTCGGTGAAGAAATGGCCGGAGCCGGTCAGCGCCCAGCCCCAGCGCGGCGTTGGAACTTTTTTCATGAAGCGATCTTTCGTGACGAACTGGCGAGGAAAACGCGAGAGCCGGGGACGCCGCCCCGCGCGAGGATTTCAGGCGCCCCATCCAGCGCGCCGGGGCCGGCGATGAAGACATCGAGCCCGGCGGCGTGAGAGGCGAAGCAGGGATCGACGAGGGCGCGCGAGTCGAGCGCCGTATCGACATCGACGCTCTTGATCAGCAAAAGCCGCGCCGCGCCGCTCTCATGCGCATAGATGGCGGAGAGGCTGTCGGAGGTCACATCCCAATTCGCGGCCACGCGCAAATCGCTCGCCATCGCGCTCGGGCGCCACACGGCGATGCTTCCGCTGGCGTGGACGGCGCCCGCCTCTTCCGGCGTCGCCGCGCTATCGAGGCCCTCGAATTTATCGACCAGCGCCAGGCCATATTGCTCCATCGCCAGGACGGCCATCTTGTGCGCGACGTGATCCGAGAAACCCATCGGCGGCTGCGCCGCGCGCACCGCGTCGGCGAAAGGTCCGCCGCCCGGCACAATGGTGAGCGGCCCCGGAAACGCGGGCAGCGCGGCGATCCATCGCGCAAGGAGCGGCGAACGCCACAGGCTGCCGCCGATCTTGACGACGAGCGCGCTCATGCGGGCGCGCTCAAGGGAGCGGCGCGCTCGCGGCGAATGCGCACGCCCACCGCGCCCGGCGCGACGACATCGAGCTTCTCGACCTCGACGCCCACGGCGTGCACCCGTTCGTGCGAGAGCACGCGCTCGGCGAGACGTTCGGCGATGGTCTCGACAAGCTCGATATGTCCCGCCGCGAGAATGATTTTGATCGCGTCCATGATCACGTCATACGAGAAGGCCATGCGCATGTCGTCCGGCCCGGCGAGTCGATAAACCTCGACATCGACGTTGAAGCGCACGCGCTGCGCGTGGCCGCGCTCGAAGCCATAGGCGCCGATCTCCACCGGCATCACGAGATCGCGCACGAAGACGTGATCGACCTCGACTCCTCTGGAAGCGGGCGCGACAGTTGGAGCCTGTTCGCGCGGAATCAAATCGCGGATCAGCGTCACGGCGTCCGGTGCCAGCGTGTTGCGCCGATCGCCGGCCTCGCAAAGCGCGCCGCGAAAGCCCAGCACGTCGGGCCTCAGCACCAGCAGGCGCGGCGCGTCCGGCGCCTCCAGCGAGCCCGCGAGGCCCGCCTTGAGGCCAAGCGCGCGGCATTGGCCGACAAAATCGGCGAGAACGCCGACGCTCATGCAATC
>NZ_DATBQF010000052.1:0-74881 GCF_036560965.1 Methylosinus sp.
GCGCCGGTCGCATACTGGCGCAGCGTCTCGAGCGGGATGTCGGGCTTGGCGAGGATGGCGACCGCCCTCTTGAACGGTGGATGCGCGATGAGTTCGCGCGGGTGGGCGGATTTCTCGACAAACGTCTCGATCTCTTCGCTTAGGCGATAGAGTTCCGCGCGGTCGTCCGGCGCCTGCACCTCGGGCGCCGTCGCGGGTTCGCTGGGAGGGTTGCCGGCGCCCGGCAGCGCCGGCGCGAGCACGGCTGCGGCGCGGCGGCGCGCGACGTAGCGGGCGGCGAATACCGCTCCGGCTACGATCGCGGCGCCAAGGAGGATCAGCGGTTCCATTCAGGCCATGGGGCACCTGGTTTGCACCACCAAAGTGACGGAAGGCCCCGCCACCCGCAATGAAGCTGACATTCCTTGCCCACACGCATCAGATGCCGTCGCGATCTGGGCAAAGCGTCCTTGGGCGGCACGGTCAACGCGCGGGACCGGATTCTGGTGTCGCCACACCCCATTCCGTACGATGGCGGAGCCGGGGGGATTCGAACCCCCGATACGTCTTTAAAACGTATAACGGTTTAGCAAACCGCCGCCTTCAGCCTCTCGGCCACGTCTCCGCAGGGCATTCTCCGAAGCTCCGAATCCCGGCGCTTCGGCGAGCGCGAGTTGAGATATGCCAAAGCGGCAAATTCTTGGCAAGTGCGCTTATGCGAGCGGATTATTTTTACAGGGGCTCCAGCACTGTTGCGCATTTGACACAGGCCGGGACAAAAACCACGAATTGCGGCCGCAACGGCTCCGCCTTTGTTGACGATCCTCGTAATGATCCGTAGCTATTCACCACAGACGGCGCACTTCTGTGCCCGGTTGTCGCGGTCGGCGATCGATCGTGCGGAGCTTCGAGGCTTCGGCGGCGGCGGATCGAAGACCCATAAATCTAACTGAGGGCCGTATGATGAAAAAGTCTTTGCTCGCCGCCTCCGCGCTCGCGTTGGCCGTCTCCGCGGGCTCGGCGTTGGCTGCCGACCTGCCGTCGAAGAAGGCGCCCATGCTGATGCCGCCGCCGCCGCCGCCGGCTCTGTGGACCGGCTTCTACGTCGGCTTGAACGCCGGCTACACCTGGAGCGACAGCAGCACCACCTCGATCGCGACCTCGCCGGTCATCCCCGGCGCGCTTCCGGCCGTGCTCTCCGCCTTCGGCTCGGGCCTGCTCAGCACGAACAACGACGGCTTCATCGGCGGTGGCCAGATCGGCTATAACTATCAGTTCGCCAACAGCTTCGTCGCCGGCATCGAGGCCGACATCCAGGGCGTCGCGGGCAGCAACAACGCGGCCACGAGCGTCTCCGGCGTCGGCGGCTTCTCGTCGACTCTCTCGGCTTCCCGCTCGCTCGACTATCTCGGCACGGTTCGCGGCCGCCTCGGCTATCTGATCACCCCGTCGCTGCTCGTCTACGGCACGGGCGGTCTCGCCTATGGCCAGGCCAATCTGACGACCTCGGTCTTCCAGGCGGCCGGCGCTGCGGTCGGCACCGCCGCGGGCAGCTTCTCCGACACCCGCGTCGGCTGGACCGCCGGCGGCGGCGTCGAGTGGCTGTTCCTGCCGAAGTGGAGCGCCAAGGTCGAATATCTCTATTACGATCTGGGCTCGGTCACGACGAGTTCTGCTCTGACCTACAACGTCGCTCCCGGCGTGATCGGCACGACGCAGAGTTCCGCTCGCTTCAACGGCCATGTGGTCCGCGCTGGCGTGAACTATCACTTCAACCTGTTCAGCCCGGCGGCTGCTCCGGTCGTCGCCAAATATTGATTTGGCCGCGGCCCGACAGGGTCGAGCAAATTGACGGAAAAGCCCGGCGCGCTCGCGTCGGGCTTTTTGCTTTTCTGGCGCTTTCTCTCGATCCGGCCCAGGGCGAGTCGCGCATCGTCGCTCGGCCCGGCTTTCGCCGGCCTCGTTCATCGGCCGAGGGCGGGATAGGGCAAGGCGCCGGGCTCTCGCGCCGAGGATGCGGAGCCGCTCAGAGGGAGTCGAGAAACGTTTCGACGCGCTCGAAATAGCGCGGCCAATTCGGCGCCTCGAAGCTCTGCGCGGCGCGAATGGCGGCGAGACGGCGCGGCGACTGCGCAGGAACGAAATCGGTTATGGCGCGCTTCCAGCCGAGCCCGTCGATCGGCGACAGAAAGACCGCGCGCTCCTGCGCGACCTCGCGAAACACCGGAATGTCGGAGACGATCGCCGGCGTTCCGAGCGACAGCGCCTCGACCACCGGCAAGCCATAGCCCTCCGCGAAGCTCGGCATCAGCAGCGCATTGGCGTTGGCGATCAGCCGGCGCAGATCGGCCGTGGCGAGATCGCCGGCCCAGCGCACGCAGGGACGAATCGTCTCGCCGCGGCGCAGCGTGTCGACGATCTGCTCATTTTCCCAGCCGCGTCCGCCGACCAGGACCAGCTTGGGCGCCGGTTGCGGGCCGGCGGCGAGGGCGCGCCAGACATTGAGCAGCATCAGGTGATTCTTGCGCGGCTCCAGCGTCGAAAGCAGCACGAAGTAATCGCAGCGCGCGAGCGCGTCGTCATGCGCGGTTTCTCCTGGCTGCTCGAGCGTCGAGGGCGGCGGCTCGACATGGATCGGAATGCGCGCGCCCCCGCTTGCGCCCTGGCGCGCGATCTCCTGCGCCAAGCGCTCGGCGACGACATGGCTCGTCGTCAGCAGCGCATGGGCGTGGCGCAGAATCGTGTCGATTCGGCGTTGAAAGAGCCGGCCATAGCCGGGCCGGAAGAATTCTGGTCGGTCGAGCGGCAAGAGATCATGCATGAAGAAGACGGCGCGCATGTCCGGGCGTCGCGCGAGCCATCGAAACAGCGCCGGGAACTCGCAGGCGTGCTGCGCGATATTGAGATAGAGCGACGAGGGCGCGAGCCTGCGCGGCGCGTCATTGGCGAGGCGCAGCGGCATGCGCCACAGCAATTCGCTCAGAGCGCCGCGCGGCCGCTCTCGCGTCGTCGGGGACAGATCGTCCGCGACGCCGAGCAGCCAGCCGCGGAGCCGCATCCATTCCGCCGCATCGTCGCGCGTCGCCGGCGCGACATCCGCGACGATGCGGGCGAGACGCGACGGCGCCAGCACATGCGGGCCGCGCATTCCGTAATGCGCGCCGCAATCGAGGCGGGGATGCGCGGCGAAATGGCGCGCGAAAGCGAGGTCCAGCCGCCCGATGCCGGCGGCGCCCGATGCGCGTCCGAGCGAGACGAGATGGGTGGCGTCATAGACGATCGGGCGCGTCATCTTCTCTTCTTCGCGTCGCCCTACCAGAGCGCCGGATGGCGCGCATAGAGCGACAAAGCGGGATGATAATAGGGGTCGTCGCGAATGACGGCGCGCCAGCGGTCGCGGAAATAGTCGCGCTCTTTCGCATAGACGCTCATCGGACGGAACAGCGCCGAGCCGCGCGACGCCGATTCGTAATGCAGCAGCCGCGCCTGCGGGACATAGAGCGAGGTCCAGCCGCGCTCGGCGAGCCGCAGGCAGAGATCGGTGTCGTTGAACTCGATCGGCAGATTGATCTCGTCGAAGCCGCCGACCGAGTCGAATTTGCGTCGCTCCACCGCCATGCAGGCGGCGGTGACGGCGGAGGTCTCATGCGCATGGCCGGCGCGGCCGAGCCAGGATGGCGCATCCGGCGCGACCAGCGCGCCGAAATGGCCGGCGTCCTGGCCGAGGCCTATGGTGACGCCCGCATGCTGGATGCGGCCGTCCGGATAGAGCAGCAGCGCGCCGACCGCGCCGGTCTGCGGCGCCATGGCGCGACGCGAAAGCGTCTCCAGCCAATCGGGGCTGACGACGACCGTGTCATTGTTGAGAAAGACGACGACGGCGCCGGTCGAGGCGCGGACGGCGTCATTGTTGAGCCGCGCGAAATTGAACGGCTCCGGCCGCGAGAGCAGGCGCACGCGCGGGTCCGTCTTCGCCTTCTCGAAGAGGACTAAAGTCTCGGCCTTGCGGCTGCCATTGTCGACGATGACCAGCTCGAAGGCGGGATGCGTCGACAGGCGCAATAGGCTTTCGATACAGGGGCCGAGAAGATCGGCCCGATCGCGCGTCAGCACGATGATGGAGACGCTCGGCGCCGGCTCCGCAGGGGCGGGCGCGGGCGGCGCGACGATCGCCTCCTCGGATTCGGCGTCGCGGGTGAGAAGCCAGCGGCGCAGATGGGCGATCTCGTCGCGCGCGAGACGGAACGGCGCCGCGCGCATCGCCTCGCCGATCTCCGGCGCCGCGAGAGTCGAGACGGCGTAGAAGGCGCAGCGGCCGAGATAGGGGCCCGCCGCTTCGAGCGACGGGCTCCAATCGGGCTTGAGGCTCGGCCGCAGACCGCGTTGCGTGCGCAGCAGCTCGTCGGCGTAGATCAGCTTCGTCCGCGGAGCGCGCGCGATCGCCTCGGCGAGAGCGGCGAAAGCGTGATCGGCCAATTCATCGCCGGGCAGCAGCCGCGCGACGAAATCCGTCTCCGCGAGCAGCGAGGCGAGCTCTTCTTCGCTGCGCGCGATGCGTGCGCGAAGCGGGTAGGATTGTCTCTCGATCGAAGCGAGCGTGACGGCGGAGCGATCCGGTTCCGCATCTCGACCCGGCATCAGAATGGCGAAGCGCGGCCCGGCTCGCGGATCGCTGCGCGGCGCGTCGAATCCCGCGGGCTCGAAGCGGCGGGCGCGCCGCGCCTGCCAGGTCTCGAAATCGTCGAGCGGCTCCCAATTGCTGGCCCAATCGAGCGCATTTTCGGCCTCGGCGCGAAAGCCGAAGAGCGTGGGCAGGAAATAGGACCACAGCTTGCCGGGCTTGCGGCGCCAGACGCGCGTCAGCATCTCGAGCAGGCCGACGGGCCGCACGCTCTCGATCTCGAAAGCGAAAGCGCCGGGCGCGTTGGTCGGGCTGACGAGAATCGCGCGCGCGTCGGCGGGCATGGCGCCGATCCATACGCCCGCGCCGGCGACTGGACCGGGGAGAATGCGATCGATGACGCGGGAGGGCGTCACGAAGCGCAGGACAGGACGTACGGGATCGTCCAGCAGGCTCGTGCGAAAGACGATCTCGACAAAACGGCTCGCGCCGAAATCCGCGACGCGCAGCCAAGGCTCCTTCGAGAGGGAGAAAAAGCGGCCGTCGCGGACGATGACGTCCTTTTCGGGGGTCAGCGCATAGGTCTGCCGCGTCAAATGCGATCCACTTCTCGATCTGCGGCGCATCGTGTCGGCGCGCGCCGAATGGCGGTCCTCTTGGGCGTGGGGCGCCGGCTTGTCAACTCGATGGTTAATGCCGCCGACGTTGAATTCATGATGAAGCGGAGACTATTTCCTGGCGGAAACGGCTCTATGTCTCGCGAGACGCGCTCGCTGTCGCGGGCGGCCCTCGAGAGATTCGCCAAAGGGAAACGCCATGTCCCTGACCACCAGGTCGCGCCCGACGCATGCCGCAGAGGTTCCTCCGGCCGCGGCCGATTACAGCAAAATGCCGATGGACGAAGTGCTCGCGCGGCTCGGCGTCGATCCGAAGCGCGGGCTTGCGCCGGATGAGGCGCGCCGCCGGCTGAAAGCCTACGGCCGCAATGAGCTGGCCGAGAAGCGCGTCGGCATCTGGCGGAAAGTCCTCGGCTATTTCGCCGGGCCCATGGCTTATATGATCGAAGCCGCGGCGCTGGTTTCCGCGCTGATCGGCCATTGGAACGACTTCGCCATCATCTTCGCGCTGCTGCTCTTCAACGCCGCGCTGGAGTTCTGGCAGGATCGCAAGGCCTCCAATGCGCTCGCGGCGTTGAAGAAGGGTCTCGCGCCGGAGGCGACCGTGCTGCGCGACGGCGACTGGAGCACGAAGCAAGCGGCCGAGCTCGTGCCCGGCGACATTGTGAAGATCAGGCTGGGCGTCGTCGTGCCCGCCGATTTACGGCTGGTTTCCGGCGATTACGCCTCGATCGACCAGGCGGCGCTGACCGGCGAATCGCTGCCCGTCGCCAAAAAGCCCGGCGACGCCGCTTTTTCCGGCAGCATCGTCAAGCAGGGCGAGATGATCGGCGTCGTCACGGCGACCGGCTCCAATACGTTCTTCGGCCGCACGGCGAGCCTCGTCGCCGGCGCCGGCGCGGTGAGCCATGCGCAAAAGGCCATGTTCGAGATCGGCGATTTTCTCATCGTCGTCGCTGTCGCGCTCGCGGTCGTGCTGGTCGCGGTGAAGGTCTATCGCGATCTCGTCGTCGCCGACGACTGGGGCGTGTCGGACGCGCTCTCCATATTGCAATTCGTGCTGGTGCTGATGGTCGCCTCCATTCCCGTGGCCATGCCTGCGGTGTTCTCCGTCACGATGGCGCTCGGCGCGCTGGCGCTGTCCAAGCAGAAGGCGATCGTCTCCAAGCTCTCGGCGATCGAGGAAATGGCCGGCGTCGATATTCTGTGCTCCGACAAGACGGGCACGCTGACCAAGAATCAGCTGACGCTGAGCGAGCCGATCCTGTTCGACTCCAAGGACGGGCAGGACTGCATCCTCGCCGCGGCGCTCGCCTCCAAGCTCGAGGATCGCGACGCCATCGACACAGCCTGCATCGACGCGCTGAAGGACAAGGACGCGCTGAAAACCTATTCGCTGACGAAATTCGTCCCCTTCGATCCGGTGAGCAAGCGCACGCAGGCGACGGTGACGGATCGCCAAGGCAAATCGATCATCGTCTCCAAAGGCGCGCCGCAGGCGATCGTCGATCTCGTCCATCCGGATGCGAGCGTCGCGCAGCGCGTGAAGACGATCGTCGACGAGCTCGCCGAAAAGGGCTCGCGCTCGCTCGCCGTGGCGCGCTCGGAGGATGCCGGCGAGACCTTCCATCTGCTGGGCGTTTTGCCAATGTTCGATCCGCCGCGCGCCGATTCCAAGGCGACGATCGCCGCCGCGCGCGCCAAGGGCGTCGTGGTGAAGATGGTGACCGGCGACGATACGGCGATCGCCATAGAGACCGCGCGGCAGCTCGGCCTCGGCGATCATATCGTCGCCGCAGCCGATATTTTTCCGAAAGACCTCGATCCCAATCATCTCTCCGCCGACGTCGTCGACGCGATCGAGCGGGCGGATGGTTTCGCGCGCGTCTTTCCGGAGCACAAATATGCGATCGTCAAGGCGTTGCAGCAGCGCGGCCATATCGTCGCCATGACCGGCGACGGCGTCAATGACGCGCCGGCGCTGAAGCAGGCCGATTGCGGCGTCGCCGTCTCCGGCGCGACCGACGCGGCGCGCGGCGCCGCAGCGTTGATCCTCACCGCGCCCGGTCTTTCCGTCATCGATAGCGCGATCGACGAGGCGCGGCGCATCTTCGGCCGAATCGAGAGCTACACCACCTATCGCGTGGCGCTGACGATCGACATCATGTTCGTCGTCGTGCTGTCGAGCGTGTTTCTGGGCTTCACGCCGCTCACCGCGGCGATGATCGTCGTGATGTCGCTGCTCGACGACGCGCCGATCATGACCATCGCCTATGACAACACGCCCGTCGCCCCGCTGCCGATTCGCTGGCGGATGCCGCGTCTGCTGTCCATTGCGACCGTGCTCGGCCTCGTCTGCGTCCTCGAATCCTTCGGGCTGCTGCTGATCGGCGTCAGGGCGCTGGCGCATGAGCCGCTCGGGCAAGCGATGCAGCTGTTCACGCCGCAGCAATTGCAGACGATGATGTTCCTGCAGCTCGTCGTCGGCGGCCATCTGCTGCTGCTCGTGGCGCGCACGCGGCGCTGGTTCTTCATGCCGCCGTTCCCTGCCGCCAAGCTGTTCTTCGCGATCGTGGCGACGCAGATACTGGCCGCGGCGATGTGCTATTTCGGCTGGCTGGTTCCGCCGATCTCGCTGCGGCTCATCGGCATCGTCTGGGCCTATTGCCTCGCCTTCATGTTCATTCTCGGCTTCGTCCGCAAGGTCGTCGCGCGCGTCGTGGACCACAGGATGAAGCGCCAGGAGAAAAGCGTCGCCACTGTCGAGCGGCCGCTCGCCGGCGGCCTCACGCTGGCGCAGGAGAAGGCTCCGTGAAAGCCTTATCGGGAAGGAAAAGCAATGGATTGGCGTGACAAATATATCGTCGAGCCGGGCGCGAAGCTGCGCCTATCCGATTACGACCCCTCCGAAACGGGCAAGCACAAAACTCACGAGGAGGCGCTGCCCAAGATCAAGGAGCATGTCGAGCGGATGGCGAAGCTGCAATATCTGCTCTACGCCGACGGCTCGCAGGCTCTGCTCATCGTGCTGCAGGGGCTCGACGCCGCGGGCAAGGACGGCACCATTCGGCATTTGTTCTCGGGCATGAATCCGCAGGGCGTCTCCGTCGCCTGCTTCAAGCAGCCGACGCCGCTCGAGCAGGAGCATGACTTTCTCTGGCGCATCCACGCCCATGCGCCGCCCAAGGGCCATGTCGTCATCTTCAATCGCTCGCATTACGAGGATGTGCTGGTCGTGCGCGTGCACAAGCTCGTCCCGCGCGACATATGGTCCAAGCGCTATGACGAGATCAATGAATTCGAGCATCTGCTGACGCGCGACGGCAATGTGCGCATCCTGAAATTCTATCTGCACATCAGCCCGCAGGAGCAGCTCGCGCGCTTCAAGCAGCGGCTCGACGATCCGGCGCGCAATTGGAAGATCAGCGAGAACGACTACACGGAGCGCGAATATTGGCCGCACTATGTGGAGGCCTATGAGGAGGCGCTCTCGCGCACCAGCGTCAAAAATGCGCCCTGGTTCATCGTGCCCTCGAATCACAAATGGTTTCGCGACCTCGTCATCTCGCGCATCGTCGTCGACACGCTGGACGAGATGGGGCTGAAGCTGCCGCCGACGCGCGTCGATCTCGGGCAGATCGCCAAAAAATATCACGCGGCTGCGGCGGAGGCGAAGAACGGAACCTTCGGGAAGGGGAAATAGGCGCAGAAGTAGGCCGCGCGTCAGTCGGCCTTGCGCTGGGGCGATCCGTCGCTCTCGTCGCGGCGACGGAATCGCAGCACCGCGCCCGGCGCACGATTGCGGGCGCTGATGCGGCTGCGGCCGGTGCCCGTGAGCACGTACCGGCCGCGGCTGTCGTCCCAACGCATCAGATCGGCCGCTATGGCGCGCTGACGCAGCGCCATGGTCATCGGGTCCTGCACATGCGGCGGCGCAATGTCGCCATGGGCATCGACCTTCTTCAAGGCCTCGATCAACGTGGTTTCTTGAGAGTCCGTCATCGCTCTCCGTATATGACGCCGATCGGGCCGAGGAGCAAGGATTTTGAACGAATAGCAAAGGCGAAGGTTAGCGCCCTGTTGCAAAGAGACGGCGCGCGCCGATGCGGCGTCTCACGCTCAACGGGCGGCCTGGGGGAGGCGGCGCTTCCATCTCTCGCCGGCCTGCAGCTCTGTTCCCAGAACCCAGCGCAGCTGGATGGAGCGACGCACCCGGCGGCCGGTCGTCGCGACCTCCGCGGCGACGGCGACCGAAACGGCCGGCTGCGCCATGACGGCGACCGGCGACGGAGCGGGTGATCGGCGGGGTGGGGGAGCGGGAGCCGGGACGAGCGCGAGCGCCGGGGTGATTTCGGGAGCGGCTTCCTTCGGCGCGCGGCGCGGCCGACGAATCGGCGCCTCGGCTTTCGACACGGGCTCGGCGGCCTTCTTCACCCCGGGCGGACGGCCGCGCTTGCGGCGAACGGGCTCCTCCAGGAGCTCGGGCTGGGGCGCCGCGATCTCGACGAGGCTCGGCAGCACGCGGCCGGTCGTCGCGAGCGGAGCGTCCGCCGCCGGCTCGATCTTTTTACCGAAGACGAGGTCGGCCGCTTTCATCGCGGCTTCATAGGTGTCGTCATGGTGCGTTTCACGTTCGACGACTCGCGGCGCGAAGGACGCGAGGTCGAGAAACGCCGGTTTCGGTTCCGCCGCCGTCGTTTCTTCGAGCAGAGGGAGGCGGCCCGCCGCCGCCTTGGCGGAGCGAGATTTGAATTCCTTCACGAAGGGGCGGACGATGCGGCGCATGGGTCTCCGGCGTCGATAGGGGCGAAACGACCTCGGTCGGATGATCTCTCATCCGAATCGGCTACGTCAGCTCTTAGCTTTTCTAGGATGAACGGAAAATCCGAACCCCGGTAGAGTGGGCGAATACTTAGCCGATGTCGAGCGGAAATGCTACGACGGTAACAGAATTGTTACTCTGGCGCACGCGACGATAGGCGTGTTTCGCCCCATCTCTACTTTGTCGTGCGCATCGATTCGCAGTGGCCGCCAATGACCGCTTTGCGCCGAGGTTTGCGTCGCGGCGCGGCGACAGCGGGATTGAAGTCGCGCGAAGCGCCTCTAATTGCATGGCGATAGACGAAAACTCGGGAGCCGATCATGGAGTCCTGCGAACAGCCGCTCGCGTCGATGCCATTCTGCGAGGCGGTGAGCTGCGTATGGGCCAAAGGCGAAACCGCCCTCAATTCGGTTTTGCAGACGCCGGCTTCGGCGAGCATCGGCGATTGGGGCCTGACGCTCCTCGTGGGGCTCATTCTCATCAATCTCGTCATCATGCTGTTCAGAGCCGCGTTTCCACGCCGCCGATTCGACGAGCACGCTCCGACCCCGCGGGCGTGAGCGGCTTTTTCGATTTCTATTGTCGCTCTGCGCAGGAGTCCGATTCGTCTGGCCGCTCGACGAAGGACGCGCGGCGCGGAGCGCGCGAGACTTGCCGGTCGCTGCGCCGACGCTTCGCGCCGCACCTCTCGTTCGGAAATGAGCGTGGGGGAGACGGCTAGGCCGCTCGCTCCTCGGCTGCCAGATGTTTTCCTAGGTGGAGCTTGGTGGAGCTGCGGGGAATCGAACCCCGGACCTCTGCAGTGCGATTGCAGTTTTTTCGCTTTGTCGCAGTTTGACGGGATTTGCCACGCATCACGAAGTAGCTGAAAAACATTGTGTTTAAGTTTGATCGTCGCATATTCGGTTTGTCGGCGCTTGTGCTGTCGTGGTAGCTATCTGGTAGCTACAGCACGGGGCGCTCATGATCACGCTCAAAGACATTGCCATCCTGCAGGCCGGCTCGACGATATGGGACGAGGGCAGGGGGGCCGTTCCGGGTTTCGGCGCCCGGCGCCAGAAGGATCGGCCATCCTACGTCCTGAAATATCGCACACAGGACGGGCGCCAGCGCTGGCATACGATCGGCCGGCACGGCGCGCCATGGACGCCCGATCTTGCCCGAGCCGAGGCGCGACGGTTGCTCGGGGAAATCGTTTCGGGCGGCGATCCTGCGGCGGACAGGCAAGAGGGCCGCAAGGCCGCGACCGTCGCCGAGTTGGCGGACCTCTACCTCGCCGATGCAGAGGCGGGCAAAATCCTGCGGCGAGGCAAGGCGAAAAAGGCGTCGACTCTGGCGACCGACAAGGGCCGCGTCGAGCGGCACATTAAGCCGCAGATCGGGCGTTTGAAGGTCCGGGCCGTGACACGGCTGGATATCGAGCGATTCTATAACGCCGTCGCCAGCGGTGAGACCGCCGCCCGAATCAAGACTGGAAAGCATGGGCTCGCCCGTGTGACCGGGGGGCGAGGCACTGCGACGCGGACGCTCGCCTTGGTGGGTGTCATCTTCTCTTATGGCGTTCGGCTCGGGTTGCGGCCTGATAATCCTACCCATGGCGTCGAAAAATACGCCTATGAGCAGCGGGAGCGGCGCGCTTCCGATGCTGAATATGCCGCCCTCGGCGCGGCTCTACATGCAATGTCGAATCAGATTTGGCCCGTCGCCATCGCTGGCGTGCGCTTTCTTGCCCTCACGGGGTGGCGCCGTGGGGAAATGCTCGCGCTGAAATGGGCCGAGGTCGACCTCGGCGCTCGGACGGCGCGACTGAGCGACACGAAGACCGGAGCCTCGACTCGGCCTCTCTCGCGCGCTGCCTGCGCAATCCTTAAAGCGCTCCCGCGATCCGGGGCTCTCGTTTTTCCGTCGCCCAAAGACAGTAAAAAGCCGACGGGCGGTTTTCACAAGATTTGGTTGCGGATCGCCGAGGCCGCGAGCCTGCCGTCGGACATAACCCCGCATGTGTTGCGGCATAGCTTCGCCTCGGTCGCCGCCGATCTCGGCCTCTCGGAACTGACGATCGGAGCGCTCATCGGCCACAAGGGCCGATCGATCACGAGCCGCTACGTCCATAGCGCCGACGCTATTCTCCTTGCCGCGGCCGATCTCGTCGCCGATCGAATCGCCGAGCTGATGCGCCAGCCGCTCACTCAGGTCGAGGGGGCGAGCCGATGAAGCCGACATTTATTCGATCGCTCGATGGCAAGCTCCTCGGCACAAGAGGGAGCCAGGAATTTTCAAATTTGCTGGCGGAAAATGAGACGCTGCGACGGTTATGTGACGGTTGGAGGCGCATGTATGACGGTCGTGCGCTCGAGCGGCAGGCCGCGAATTTCGTGAATGAAACGCTCAAGCGCGAAGATTTGAGCGCCGACGAGAGACGTCGATTGCGCAATAGCAAAAGGGCCGTGAAGGCATGCCTCTCGGTGATGGACGGTCTCGACCCGCGATCTCGACTTGTGGTCGCCCGCGCACTCGAGGCGACGCTACTCATCGGCCATTATTCAGACCCCGGAGACGCTCAGCTGGGGCGCATAGGCTTAATGTTCCGCGTGCTGCAGGCGGGTTACATGCGCGACAGAGGCTCGAACAATCCCAAATATGCCGCGCTCGATGAGGCGATAAGGGCCGAGCGCGGCGACGGTCCAGCTTCAAATCCCTATAAAGAGGCCGCCGCAATATTGAGCGGTGTGAATGCTCGACTCGAGCATGACGGATTCGCGCCCGTAAAGGTCGACGCGCTGGGCAGCCGGCTCAAAAAATTTCCGCGTTCTTGAAGAGCGCGTAAGAAGTTTTCCGCGTTCTTGAAGAGCGCGGAAGATGATTGAGACATCCGCCCATCCCGCGGGTAATTGAAAGGTCGCCTCAAACGAGCGCAGCGCGAAACAATGCGTGCCGCGCGAAGCAAGGGTGACCGAATGTCATATGCTTCTCACAATGCTGACGACCTCCTCTCCCGCAAGGACATTGCCGCCGCGCTGACCGCTGCCGGCTACCCTGTCTCGCCTCACACGCTCTCCACCTATGCGACCCGCGGCGGCGGCCCGCTCTATCGCCTGTTTGGCAAGAAACCGCTCTATCGCTGGGCCGATGCGCTCGAATGGGCGCAGAGCCGCATGAGCAAGCCGATCCGCACGACCTCCGAGCTGGAGGCCGCCTGAACCATGGCCTCAAAAACGTCGAAGCCGGCCGCCTCGGGAGCGGACCGGCCTCGGAACTGTGATCACGTTGGCGCGCTGATCGGTTCCGAGAATATCCTCCCCGCCATCCACCTTCAAGCTCGTCGTGTCGCGCACCTCGCGCGCCGCTACCGCCTGCCGCCGATCGCCGCGGGCGTCGTCGCTGGCCTCGTATTCGGGGAGGCGAGCCGATGAGCAATGTCCTCCCCTTCGCGAAGGCTACAGGCAATCGACTCGTCATCGACGGCGGCCTCGATAAGGCCACCGGCCAGCAAATCTTTTTCGTCGAATATGTCTCCGAAGGAGCGAGGCTCGGGGTCTGGCTCGGCGGCTCCTATGCGGGAGCGCGGGCCTATGCTCTCGCCGCTTCACGGGCCGATCGCGTCCCCGTCTTTGATCTGATCGGGGAGGCGCACACATGAGCACGCCTCCTCTCCTCATGATCGCTGAAGGCCGCAAGCCCCGGCTCCGCAAAGCGCTCAAGGAGCGCCCGAAAGAGCTGGCGCTGCATATGGACGTCGCGAAGCTTTTGCGCGACCACGCGCGCCCGGACTGGCGCTGGACGCATTTTCCGGCCGGCGAGGCGCGGGATGTGCGGACTGCCTCGAAGCTCAAACGAATGGGCGTTGCTCGGGGATGGCCTGATTTCGTTCTCGTGTCGCCGCGGGGGCTCTTGCATAGCCTCGAGTTGAAGCGCCTTGGCGAGATGCTGTCGGATGACCAAGAAGCGTTCAGAGCATGGTGCATCTCGCGCGGCGCGCCGCACGTCGTCGCGTGGACATTTGACGAGGCGCTCGCCGCACTGAGCGAGTGGCGCGTGCTGCGGATCGAAATCGCCGCGGCGGGAAATGGGGGCGCCCGATGAGCGCGCCTCTCCCCGATCCACTCACGGCCGAAGCGGCAGGCGCTTATCGCGCCATGTTGCCAAAGCGCCGCGGTCGTGAGACGGCGCCGCAGCGCGACGCGTTCTCGCGCGAAATGCTGCGCGCTCACATTCTCGAAATGCTCGGCCCGATCCCCGCCGACGCATTGGCCGCGTTCGTCGCGCTCGACCTCGGTGATGACGATCTCGCCTATGATTACCTCGCCGCCGTCGTCCAGCGCGTGCGCGAGGCCGCGCACTCCATGAATGAGCTGCGCCGCGCGGCGGAACGGGAGAGCGAATGAGTCGCCCTCTCGCCCTCGACGATTTCGGCGAGCCGCCGCTGGTGGAGCCGGCGGACCTCCCGCCGCCGATCGGCGAGCCAGTTGTTGCTGCGCCACGCGCCCGCAAGATGGCGCTCGAATGGTTCGACGACGCGGCGACTCTCGCGCTCGACGAGCCGTCAAATCCGCTCATTGAAGACCTGCTCGACGAGGGCGCATTTTCTGTCGTCTATGGCGATTCCAACTCCGGCAAGACTTTTATCGCGCTCGACATGGCGCACGCCGTTGCCACGGGCCGCGATTGGAATGGCAAGCGGACCCGCCGCGGTCTCGTCGTCTATGTCGCGGCCGAAGGCGGCACGCGCATCACGCGCCGCCTTGCTGCACTTCGCAGGCGCTACCCGCTCGAAAAGCCGCTCTTCGCCCTGATCCGCTATCCGGTCGATCTCCGCTCGAGCGACGCGAACGCGAAAGAGCTGCTGTCGCTTATCCGCAGCGCCGAAGCGCAATGCGGCGAGCGCGCGGCTTGGATTATCGTCGACACCTTGTCGCGCGCGCTCGCCGGAGGCGATGAGAACAGTTCCGTCGATATGGGGCGCGTCGTCCAGGCCGCCGACCATATCCGGGCCGAGACGGGCGCACATTTCAGCTACGTCCATCACTGCGGCAAAGACGCTGCTCGCGGCGCTCGCGGTCATTCCCTCGTGCGCGCCGCGACCGACACGGAGATCGAAGTCGCCGCCGGGGCGATCCGGGCGACCAAACAGCGCGACATGGAATGCGGCGCCGAGTTCGGCTTCGCGCTCGCCGACGAAATCCTCGGCGAGGATGCGTCGGGTCGGACGATCAAGTCGGCCGTCGTCGAGTGGGGCGCTACCACGCCGTCGAAGAGCAAACCGACGAAGGCGATTCCGCGTGCGCAGCAATTGCTGATGGACACGCTCGCCGAGGCCATCGGCGACGCTGGCGAGGACCTGCGTCCTTTCGGGAATACCGGGCCGCTGGTTCGGGCCGTCGCCGAGCAGCACGTTCGTTCGCGCTATTTTGACAGGATCGCCGCGCAGCCGCGTGAGGGCGAAACCAAGCGCCAGCTATTCGACCGGCAGCGAAAATCCTTCGAGCGCTCGCTCGAGGCGGCTCTTCGCATGAAGCTCGTCGTCGCTGCGAGCATCAAAGAGGAGCGTCTCATATGGACCCCCTGAAAATGTCCGGTCCGACGTGCGGACTGCGGACGGACGCGGACACCCTAAAGGGTTGTGTCCGCAAATGTCCGCTCCGCAAGTTCCGCCCGATGGTGGACGCGAGCGGACAATCTGCGGACATGTCCACCGCGTCCACAATGTCCGCAATGTCCGCAATGGGGAGCGCGTCCTGTGGCTCCCGTGACCATCGGCCGGGGCGGGACACAGCGGGACAAATGTCCCGGTATGTCCCGGTATGTCCCGCAGACGGAGGCGGACATCGACTCCTCCTCGTGTCGCCTCGACCGGACCGGACGGCTCGCTCCCGATAGACCAGAATTGGGCAAACCGATCGCTAGCCCGGCGCGCGATGCTTACCCACGGCCTCCGCAGGCGCGGCGCGGGGCATCACAGCAGGGGGTGGGGGTAAAAATCCTCGACCCGTAGGGGCGCTGTAACCGGACGGGGTCTCACGCGCAGATTTTTTCGGCCGGGGCGAAAAATCAAACGGGTTGCCTCACCAACCTAAAATCACTTCGGCATAACGGTTTGATTTTACGTATCTATTTGATTGTTTCGCGACCGATTGAATTCAGCAAAAAATCACCAGAAATAGGTCGGACAGGCAAGCCAATGAAAACACGAGACTTTCCCGCCTCTGAATTCACTTCGGGCGATGGCGGGCGAAGGAAAACGACTGACGCATTTCTCGACCTGCCGCCTGCCGACCAGGTTGCTCTCGCCGTGGCGATCGGCGCGGCCTACCGACGAGGCCGGATGGATGCGCTGGCCCTCGATCCCGAGACCGGGAAGGCCGAACGCGCGGCGTGGCGGAATTTCACAATTTGCCGCTACGCGCTCGAGCGCTATTCGGACCTGTCCACGCGCGGAAAGGCCGAAGCGATCGCAAGGGACATGCTCCGACACCCGGCGACAAAAGCCGCCCTCGGCGGCGAGGCTTTGAGCGCCGATCGGATTCGAAAAATCCTTTCCGGGCGCTGGTGAAAAAACGCACGTGGGTTGTGGACCCCCCTTTGATTAACCCTCGCCGCCGGCCATCGTCGCGCTCATGAACACGAAACCAGACCACACACAATTACTCGACGCGCTCGCCGTTTCTCCGGTCGGCGCCGAAATCCGCCAGCAGATCGCCGCGAGGCGTCTCGCGGAGCGCCAGCGTCTCGTCGATGAGATCGTCGAGGCCGAGCGCGCCTATCTCGCCGAGCTGCCCGAGCTCGACGAGGCAATCACGAAGTCCCTCGCGAGGGTCCGAAAGGCCGAGCAGGCGCTGCTCGATGCCAAGGAGACCCTTCGAATCGCGAACGCTGCGCGGTCGGGAGCGCGCGCCGAATATGAGCGCGCGGCTTTCGTGAACAGATGTCAGCTCCGCGATATGGCGTCGCCGCTCGTCGAGGAATTCCGCCGCTGGATCAGCGATGAGCGAGAGAAGACTCGTCGCCGCTTCTCTGCGCAGCATTTCCTCGAGCAGACCCTGCTCGAGCAGAACATCGTTCGCACAGCGAGCAATTCGAAAGGGGTGAACGCTCGCCAAGACGCGCTCATAGCAGCTTACGCGCGCTGCGAGGCCCTCGAATTCGAGCCGGATGATGAAGTGGTCAAGGCCGAAATCGAGCGCATTCGCGCCGAGCTTCCCGAAATCGAGGACGCGAAATGAAAGCCTATTCCCGCCTCATCGCCGACGCGGCGCCGACCAGCTCGACCAGCTCGCGCACGATCTCTTTCACATTCGCGACGCCCAATATCGCCCGCGACGGCCATCGCATCATGCCCGGCGCCTGGCAGTCGCGCGGCCATGATGGCTTGATGAATTTCCGCGCATCGCCCGTTTTTCTATGGGCGCACGACATGACGCAGCCGCCCGTCGGCAAAGTTTCCAGCCTCGCTGAGAAGGACGGCTTCCTTCGCGGCGTCGTCACCTTCGCCGAAACGCCGTTCGCTGAAGAGATATTTCAGCTCTATGGCGGCGGCTTCATGCGCGGCGCCTCTGTTTCCTGGATTCCCGTCGAATCGAAGCGCGGCGCGGGTCCGAACCGCGAGCCCGGCGCTCTCGACTTCACGAAGGTGGAGCTGCTCGAGATCAGCGCTGTTCCGGTGGGCTGCGATCCCGATGCTCTCGCCGAGGCGCGTGGCCTCGGCCTCACGCTTTCGAGCCTGGGCGCATGGGCCGACCAGGCGGCGCACGCCTCGAATGTCACGCTCCGGGAGAACGCCCTGGCGCTGACGCGCGCTCTTTCGACGGCCGCGAATGTCTCGGCGTCGCCGTCCACTATCGAGACCCGTCGCGCCTATGCGCAGGCCAAGCGTGGCGGCTTTCGATCCTTTGGCGAATGGGCGCGCGCCGTCATCGACGCCGGAGACAATTTCGTCACGGATCATCGACTCCTTCGCGCCCCCTCCGGCGCGGGCGAGGTCGATCCGACGTCGGGCGGTTTCGCTGTTCCCGACGAATTCATTTCTGATCTTGTCGGTTCACTCTACGCGGAGTCTGTTCTCGCGCCGCTCTGCGACCGACATGAGCGGGAGAATGGCCGCCCTGTTAAGCGGCCGATGATCGATGAAACATCGCGCGTGGACGGCTCGCGCTGGGGCGGCGTCAAAGTTTTATGGAAGGAGGAGGCTGCGACCGTCTCGTCGACGCTGCCGCGGCTGAAACAGTATGAGTTCCAGCCTCATTCGCTCCTCGGCTATTGCGTCGTCTCGAACGAGCTGGCCGGCGATGCGCCTATGCTCGGCAGCTATCTCACGCGGGCATTCGGCTCGGAAATGTCTTTCGTGCTCGATCGCGCCATCCTTTTGGGAAAGGGCGCGGGACAGCCGCTCGGCATTCTGAACACGCCTTCCCTGATCTCGGTCGCGGCCGAAGGTGGCCAATCAGCCGCGACGATCGTCCGCGAAAACATTCAAAAAATGTGGCAGCGCCTGCCGGCGCCGTCCCGGCGGCGGGCAGTATGGATCGTGAATGAGGACGCGTCGCACGAACTCGATAGGCCGGATAGCTCCGGCGGTTGGGCTGGCGTCTTCGTGCAGCCTTCGAATGGCGAGCGCTTCGCACGTTTGAAGGGCGCGCCGGTTCTCGAACTCGAGCAAGCGCCAGCCCTTGGAACGCTCGGCGATATCGTCCTCGCCGATCTCTCGCAATACATTCTGGTGGAGAACTACGCGATGGCGATCAGTGGTCACGCGCAGTTTTTGAACGATCAGCTCGTGTTCCGCTTCCGCATGCGCGTCGATGGCGCGCCGGCATGGTCGAGCCCGATCACACCCTACAACGGCACCCAGACGCGCTCGCCCTTCGTGGCGCTCGCCGCGAGATAAAAAAGAATTCGCACGCGAGGAGAGCCCCAGCGTGCGGTATGTCGGGGAGAGAGAAAGCCGGGGGCGCACGCGCCCTCGGCACCGCATACCAGGGAAAGTGAATAATGGCCGTCTCACTCGAAACCATTCGCACGTTGACGACTCGCGCTCGGACCGAGGGCGTCGACGCAGCGCGCCGCGAGCTGGAGTCCTACGCCTCCGCGCAGATGAAAATCTCATCGTCTGCAAACGTGATGCGATCGTCGAACGACAACGCATCCCGCTCGGTCCTGTCCGCCGCCACGGCGTTCGACAAGCTCGAGCGCTCCATCGATCCGGTCGCGCGCGCCAATACGCGCTTCGAAGCCGAACAGCGCAAAGTCACGCGAGCGATTAACGAAGGCGCGGTATCGGCCGAGCGTGCGCAGCGCGCCATGTCCCTGATCGGCGCCCGTCGCGATGATGCGCTTGCAAAGGCCGGCTCCGGCGCCGCCGCCGCGGAGTTCGAAGCCGCGACGAAGAGCGCCGGCCGCTTTAATCTTGCGCTCGAGGGGGTGCGTTCATTTACTTGGAATAATTCCAGCTTTTCAGGCAACGATATCGATCGCGTCATCAATCCGATTCAGGGCCTCGGCCGCGCACTGGGCTCGATACCGACGATCGCTATAGCATCCGCTGCGGCGGCTGAGGTGGCGCTCACTGCGATCGGCGCCACGGCGCAGCGGACGCTCGCCGAGCTTCAGGACGTGTCCCGCCAATCCGGCCTTGGCGTAAATCAGATCGCTGGCGCGCAGATCGTCGGCGCGCGCTCCGGCCTGACGCAAGAGCAGACGCGCGGCGCGCTCACCAATGCCGGCAATGAGTTCGCGCAATATCAGCGCAACGCCGGCGGCGTAAAAGACGCGCTCGAGCAGGTCGACGAAGGCTTTTTGAAGGTCGCGGACAAGGCGCGCTCGGCCGGCGAGTTCATCGATCTCGTCGAGCAGAAAATCCGCGCACTGCCGAATGCCGAAGGTCTCGACCTCTCGCAAAAACTGTTCGGCGAAGACGCTGGCGCGAAGCTGTTCGCCAATATCCAAAACGGCGCGCTCTCGATGCGTTCGCTCGGCGACGAAGCAGCGCGCGCCGGAACGATCAATGAGGAGCTGGCGCGTCATGCAACCGAAGTGCAGCATCAAATTGACGAGGCTGCGGAGGTCGCGCGAACGAAGCTGCTCGTCGCCTTTCAGGACCTCGGAAACCCTGTCGATAATCTGAAACTCGGATGGTGGGGCGTCGTCGGGTCAATCGGCGATGCCGTTTCGAAGTCGGAAGAATTGAAGCAGCTCCTACAAGGCTTGATGCATCCTATCGACACGATGATGAACGCGCCGAAGGTGATCGGAAAGCTATTCGAGCAGCAACAGCCGCAGCCAATCGGCCGATTGATCGACATGAATGCGTCGAGCGATTTCGACCAGCGCAAGGCCGACTTTTTCGCGCGTGGCCCGAAACTGGCGTCAGTCACTGCCGGTGAGACACGCGCTCGCTATGCGGCGCGAGAGGACGAAGGGGCGAGCGGCAGCAAGCGCGCGAGCGGGATAAGCGATGAGCAGCGCGCCGCCGAGGCCTACACGAAGGTCACGCATGAACTCGAAAATCAGAAGGCGCTTCTCACCTCGACGGGCGAAGAGCACGATAAGATCGCGCTGAAGATCGATATCGAGCGCCACCAGTTGGAACTCGGGACCGGCGCGACCGAACAGATGAAGACGCGCGTCGCCGAGATGGTGACGGAACTCGACAAGGCGAAAAAGGCGCAAGACGCGCTGAACGAATCGACCAAGTCATTCAATACGGCCTACAGCGCCGCGGCGAATACAGTCTCCGGAGCCATCAAAGACATCGTGCATGGCGGCAAGCCGGCCGACGCACTGCAAAAAGTGCTCACGTCGGCGCAGGACAACCTGCTCGACGCGGCGCTCACCGGCGGCGGCCCTTACGCCAAGCTGCTCGGGCTCGGCGGCGGCAAGAATGGCGAGGTCGGCGGCCTATTCGGCGGGATCGCAAGCGCGCTCGGTCTCGGTGGAAATCAGACGACCGCGCAAATGAACGTCCAGGCGGCGAACGTCGTCGTCAACGGTGGAATCGGCGGCGCCGGAGCCGGTGGTGGCGGTGGACTCCTCGGGGCGATCGGCTCGCTCTTCAACAGCGGATCGTCTGGAACGAACGAGGCGCAGGTCGCGACGGGCTTCTATGCCGACGGCGGCCCAACTGGATGGTCGAAGCGAGTCGAAATGCTCCCGGCCGCCGCATTTCACAGCGCCCCGCATTTTTCGGACGGCGGGAAAGTCGGGCGCCCTGCGATCCTCCATGATGGCGAGATCGTTCTGAACGCCATGCACCAAGCCAATATCGCGCGGCAAATTATGCCGTCGGCGCAGAGCCTCGCCTATGCGCGCTCGCTCGCCGGTGCCGGCAATGACAATGCGCAGGGCTCGAATGGCGGTGCTCCGGTCGGGAAATCCGAAGTGCATTTTCACGGCGCGCCGGAGGGAACGCAAATGAAGGAGAGCGTCGACAGAAACGGCAACCGCCGCACCGATATCACCTTCAAGGAAATGGTGGCGGGCGCGATCAAATCCCCCACTGGCGTCAGCGCCCTGCGCAGCGCCGGCCGCATGACGAAATACTGAGGCGCATCATGGACGAGGCTCTATTCGAAAAAGACTGGGAAACCCTGAAGCGCCTTCTCCTCGAGCAGGCACAGAAAGACGGGGTTTCGCCGGCGGTGACTGACGCCATCCTCGCGGACGCCAAACCCTTCGCGCGCGATCTCGTCGCGGGCAAGCCGCCGATCTATATCATCCTCGCCCTGTGCTCTCGGCACTTCGACGAGGTCATTGCTCCGATCGTCGCCGCGATCCGCGAGAGCGACGAGGCGGTGAAGCATTGAACCTGATCCGGTCGCCACTCACACCGGCGGAAGAGGCTGATGCTGTTGCGCGGCGCAAGGCGATCTATGAGACGATCCATCCTGAGACGAAGCATGGCGCGGCTGGGGCAAATGCGCGATGGAATGCAACGGAAAATTCTGCCGTTGCATTTACATCCGCTACGGCCGAGGCGACCGGCAAGAGCGAGCGCGCCGTCCGCATGGCCGCCGCCCGCGGCGCAAAGCTCGGCTCCGATCTAAAGGCCATCGCCGGCACATCGCTGGACAAGGGCGTGGAGCTGGACGCGCTGGCGAGAAAAGAAAACCCCGCCTCGGAAGGCGGGGTTGTCGGTCCTGCGGACTTGTTATCGTCAATGTGGACCCGCCACCCGGAGGCGGACTTGAGGCGCACCACGTTCCCGCGAGCGCAATCGTCGTCTATCTAGGCTCAGACATGCTTTTTGTCAATGAATCGAGCCCGATCGCAAAGAGCACAGCGCGGCGAATCCGCTCTAATTCATCATTTGAAACAATGATTTGAAGATATTTGCGCTTGCCCGTTGCTCTGTCTCTGCCCGTATAGGGCAGGCCGAGCCGATCAAACGAGACCGTAGCAAGCATATCTGCTTTTGCCCATTTTATGCGTCCCTCGTAAGGGGGAGGAGCGTCGACAGGCAATTCAATTCGGCATTGGTAGTGAATGCCCGCGCGTGCCGGTGTCGTGCTTAGCGGGACAACAGTGCAAAGTCTGTCTCGATATGGAAGCCGCGGGGAAATTACGACTGCAAGCCTTTCTTTCACCATCTCTGGTTCACGAAATCCAGTCGTATAGTCGCAAATAACTATCATTCCAATTTTGGGTGGGAACTGCAGAGCCATTCGATCGAGCGCCTTCCAACCTCGTGCTGAGATTTCGCGCACTTTTACGCAGAATCGAGCAAAAGCCTACCGCCCCTTCCTCAGCCTCACGCCCGGCCCCTCGCCATTCTCGTCGACGAAGATCACGCCGGCCGATTCGAGCGCAGCGACGATCTTAGCCGCAGTGTCGGCGCGCCCGCCAAGCTCCCCGTCCTGAGATTCGAGGCGACGGATCGTCACGATCGATAGGCCGCTCGCTTCCGAAAGATCGGTTTGCTTCCAGCCCACAAGCTCCCGCGCCGCCTTCAGTTGGCGAATTGATATTCGCAATATCTTTTCGATTGACATTCGCCCCGCCTCTGACTGATATTCTAAATATCACGACCCGCTCACCCGAGCAACCCGCCGCCGGAATCCACCCTTTCCGGCGAACGCCCGAGGCTTGCCCATGTCCTGGAAAATTGCCGCGACCCTCTATTTTCTCGCTCCCTTTGCCCTCGTGGCGCTGCCTCTCTTCATCGTCGAGACCGCTCGCGCCGTCGCCGCCATTCGGAGAGGCTGACCATGGCCATCATCGAATTTCCCACCCCTGCGCCGCGCCCTCGCATCACGGCCGAAGAACTCGCCTCCCGCCTCCTAGAGAAGGTCGAGGCCGGCGCCGAGGCGCTGTTGCGTCGAATGGTCGAGATGAACCCCGAGTTCTGGCGGCGGCTCGCTGAGCCGAAAGGCGTCGTCGTCGCCATCCGCGCCGAGGGGCGCCCGTGACGCTGATCGAGCTTCCCCGCCGCCGGGCCGCCCCGCGCGTCTTCGTCGAGCCCGAACCGGACCTCTCGCGCCGAGTCGCCCGCGCTCTCTCGGCCCTCGGCGACCTTCCCGAGGGCTTCGATCTTCCCGGCCTCGACGATCTCGCCGCAGCGCTGATCGATATTGCCGACGAGCTGGGCGGGGACACGGACCTCGAGCCGGACCCCGACGACGAGCCGGAAGAGGATCGCGACGAGTGCGACCTCCCGCTCTTCGTCCATGCGGGACGCGCGCGCCCGCCGTAGGGGCTCCCACAAGGACCGCGCATTCGATCAATCTGCATTCAAAGGAAAATCATATGACCACCACCACCACCAGCGCCGCGACTTCGGCCAATGTGGCCGCGCTCGACTTCCGGCCGTGGGAGCATAGAGCCGATGAATGGACGCCGCCCTCTAACGCCGAATGGGCGAGCCTTGCGAATCCCTATCTCATCACCATCCGCTTGGCATGGCTGACGCTTTTTAAGACGAAGCCCGAGGTGATGAAGATCGTCGAGAGCATGAACGACGACGATGGCCGGCAGATGATGGAGGGCTTCGTCGACACCATTGATTTTTTCAAAAGCACGCTCGCAATCTTGCAGAACGCCGAGGCGCGCATTCTGTGCGCTGGCGCGGCTGTGATTGTGCGCGACGAAGACGCAGCCGAGGCAAGCTCATGACCTCGCCCTTGCGCCTTCCCCGTCTCCTCGCCGCTCGCGCGCTCCTATGGCTCGCCCGACGCGCCGATTATGTCCCGCCGCCGGCCGATTGCCCGCCGACCCTGCGGGAGCTGGCGCTCGCTCTCGGCCGGGCGAAGCTGGCCCGCTGGCATCGAGCGCTGGGGAGGATCGGCCGATGAACTTCTCTCGATGGTTCAAAGCCGCCGGCGCCGACTTCCTCGACATGAGGCTGCGCAAGCTCCCGGCCGGCCTCTTCAAGCACTGGTATTTCGTCCGCTGTCTCGCCGCCTGCAACGGTGGGGCGCTGCCGCCGGTGGAGCAGCTGGCGTTCCTGCTCGGCTCTCGGGCCGCCGTGGTCGAGCGTCGGCTCGCGGCGCTGCGGTCGGCCGGGCTGCTCGAGGAGGTCGACGGCGAGCTCCGCATCGTCGATGGTGATGACAGCGCCGCCGAAGAGGACGAGGAGAGCGAGGAGGAGACCCGGCGCCCTCTCTCTGCCGCGGAACGGACCCGGCGCTGGCGCGAGCGGCGAGCCGGCGGTGACGAAGTGGTGACGGCCGAGCGTGACGCCGGCGCGGTGACGCCGGAATATATAGAAGATCAAATCTTAGAATCTATCTCTTCCGGTGACGGTGACGAGCCGTCACAGGACGCTCCGGACTTCTCCGCTTTCTGGCGGGCCTTTCCCAAGCGGGAGGGCGACAACCCCGAAGCGCCGGCCCGCGCGGCCTGGCGCAAGGCGCTCGCCGGTGGAGCCAGTGCAACCGAGATCATGCGCGGGGCGCGGGCCTATGCTGCGGCGACGGCGGGCCGAGAGCGGAAATTCATCGTCTCTGCAGGGCGATGGCTCGCCGAGGGCCGCTATCGCGACGCAGGGCCGCCGCAGCCGAGCGCCGCGGTTGCCGCCGCTGGCGTATGGATTGAAGCCGGCTCGACCGCGTGGAGCGCCTGGACGCAGCATTGGCTCGCGACGAAGGGAAAACGCCCGCCGATCGATGGAAAGGGAGGATGGCGCTTCCCGAGCCCCATGCCGGCGGACGCGATCGCCGAGGCTGCGTGAGGCAAATTCAACCATGCGGATATCCGCTTGGTTGCGATGCGGCGCATCTGCGAAAATCTCGGGATGAGCTGGGCGAGGCAGAGCGTAAAGCTCGAACAGCAAAAGGAAAAGTTCAACCGTTGCGATATCGAAACAGTTGCCGAAGACGGCAAGCCCCGCGAAATGGTCGCCATCCCGACCCGCAAGCTCGCCCTTTGGCTCGCGTGCATGTCCGGTCGAATGGAGCGCGCAGGGGGGGCATGGGGGTAAAATTCCACGGCGCGAAAGGGAGCCCGAACCGGCACAGGTGATTCGCGCGCAAAACCGCGAATTAGCGAATGGGTATTTTTCGATGGCCCCGAGGGGGAAAAACCAAAGCCGACGCACCTGAAGCTCGTGACGGGAAATCCCGGCAAGAGGCCGCTTCCGGGCGCCAGCTCTTGCGCCACATCCCCGGCCCGCCTAATCTATGAGCAAGCCGAAGGTTTCCCTGAGCCGGACGCAACAGCGAAACGCCCCGACGCCGGATGAACGCGCGGGGCGTTTTTGCGTCTGTCGCTACGCGGCGGAAAATTCCATCGGAACTCGGATAATCCGCTTCGTCGCTCAAAAGGGCGAAGGAAGTGATTCGTTCAGCTCTCAGAATGGTCGAGGCGAGGGGCCGAATTTGTGGCCGGATGGGATGGCGTTCGGTAGCTATCTGGTAGCTTTGTCGCCAGCAGGCTCGCATATTCGGCTTATAACGTATTGATTTCCTTGGTGGAGCTGCGGGGAATCGAACCCCGGACCTCTGCAGTGCGATTGCAGCGCTCTCCCATCTGAGCTACAGCCCCGTTCCGAGGCGCTGGATACTCGGCGCCTATTCGGCTGTCAATCCGCTCCGCGTCGAAATCGTTCCGAGCGACCGCGATCGAGCCGACGCCCGGGCCGCGCCACGGCTGCGCCGTCGCTTTCTCCGCGCAACGGGGGGAGGTGGGGGACGGCGGGGCGATGGCGGGGATTGCGGCGGCTGGACAGGAAGGATAGAGACGTCTTCGAATTCGACCGGTGGAACGCGCAACATGCAATATGCCGTGGTCAATCTGCTCTTCACGATCATCGACCTCTATTGGTGGGTCGTCATCGCCATGGCCGTGATGTCCTGGCTCATCGCTTTCGACGTGGTGAACACCAGGTCGCGGGTGGTCTATTCGCTGTGGAACGCGCTCAATGCGCTGACCGAGCCGGTCCTGCGGCCGATCCGCAGCGTGCTGCCGAGCCTCGGCGGCATGGATATCTCGCCCATCATCCTGCTGCTCGCGCTGCAATTCCTGCGCAATCTGCTTGCCGGCCAGCTCGGCGGCATGGGCTGACATGGCCAATGCCTCGGCCGATGCGACGGCCGCAGCCTGGAGCGCGGAGGGTGATGGAGTCGCCCTCTGGGTCAGGCTGACGCCCAAGGGCGGCCGCGACTCCGTCGACGGCGTCGAGCGTCTGGCCGACGGCAGAGCCGTGCTCAAGGCGCGGGTTCGGGCGGCGCCGGAGGATGGCCGCGCCAATGACGCGCTGGTCGAGCTCCTCGCCGAGACGCTCGGCGCGCCGCGCAAAGCCGTGTCGATCGCCTCCGGTCACACGGCGCGGCTGAAAAAGCTGTTCATCGCGGGCGATCCCGCACGGCTCCTCGCAGCGCTGGAGAAGACCGGCGCGACAAAAAATGGTTGAGGCATGAGCAAGTCGAAGATGAGCAAGTCGAAGGTCGGAAATTTCTTCGAGGATTTCTCTTTGGGCCAGGTGATCCGGCACGCCGCCCCGCGCACGGTGACCGTGGGCGACGTCGCGCTCTACACAGCGCTCTATCTGCCGCGCTTCGCCGTGCAGTCGTCGGCGGCCTTCGCGCAGGCCATCGGCTATCGCGAGGCGCCGATCGACGACATTCTGGTCTTCCATTTCGTGCTCGGCAAGACCGTGCCGGATGTGTCGCTGAACGCCATCGCCAATCTCGGCTACGCCGATTTCAAATTTCTGGCGCCGGTCTATCCGGGCGACACGCTGACGGCGACCTCGGAGGTCATCGGCCTCAAGGAGAACTCCAATAAGGAGACCGGCGTCGTCTATGTCCGCTCCACCGGCAAGAATCAGCGTGGCGAGACCGTGCTCGACTACGCCCGCTGGGTGATGGTGAAGAAGCGCGACAAGGACGCCCCGGTCGGGCCGGAGGTCGTGCCGACGCTGCCCAAATCCGTCGCGCCGGCCGATCTCGGCAAGGCCGTGCCGCCGATCGACGTCGCCGCCTATGACAAGGACCTGGCCGGCTCGCCCTATTTCTGGAGCGATTACGACGTCGGCGAGAAGATCGACCATATAGACGGGATGACGGTGGAAGAGGCCGAGCATCAGATCGCCACGCGCCTCTACCAGAACAATTCCAAGGTCCATTTCAACCAATATTACGAAGCGCAGGGGCGGTTCGGAAAGCGTATCATCTATGGCGGGCATGTGATCTCGCTCGCGCGCGCGCTCTCCTTCAACGGCCTCGAGAATGCTTTCCATATTTCGGCGGTGAATGGCGGACGCCATGTCAATCCGCTATTTGCGGGCGGCACCGTCTTCGCCTGGTCGGAGGTGCTGGACAAGGCCGAGATTCCCGGCCGCTCGGACATCGGTGCGCTGCGCCTGCGGCTCGTCGCCGCCAAGGATCACCCGCCGGCCGATTTCCCGCTCACGACGGCGGAGGGCAAGCCGCATCCCGCCGTGCTGCTCGACCTCGATTATTGGGCGGTTCTGCCGCGCTGACGTCGAAAGTCGCGGCGGCCGGAGAACCGGCCGCCGCTTTGTCTCTCCCCTGGGAGCGGAGAGGCGTCGCTGGCTCAGTGGAGCGTTTTCAGCCAGTCATCGACGTCTTTGCTGACGGCTTCCTTGCTCTTGCCGTAGCGTTTCTGCAGCTCGCCTTCGAATTGGTCGCGCTTGCCCTGGATTCTGGTCAGGTCGTCATCGGTCAGGTCGCCCCACTTCTCTTTGATCCTGCCTTTGGCCTGCTTCCAATTGCCTTCGATCTGGTTCCATTCCATCTTTTTTCTCCTCTGCTGTGGCGCATCTATTTCGAGCGCCGCATGGGATCGGATGACAATTCTTGCCGCCGCAGATGGTTCCATCGCCCTTCGCCACGCTCGAGCGCGGCGCTATTTGTCGTGCAATCGTGAAACGAGAGGTCTGGATATGATTTCGAAAGCCTGGATTGCGCTCGCGCTCGCTCTGATTTTCTCTGCGTCGTCGAGCCTCGCCGCGCCGCCCGCCGCGCCGAAAAAAGAGAGCGAGGAGGTCGCCGATCAATCGCAAGGCCTTCCGACGGAGGTCACGACCACGCATTCGATGACGATTCGCGGCGAGAAGCTGTCCTTTCTCTCGCGCGCCGGCGCAGTGCGGCTGCGCGATGCGCAGAGCGGCGCGCCGCGGGTCGACGTCGCTTTCGTCTCGTATGAGCGTTCCGATGTCGACGCGTTGGCGCGGCCGATCGCTTTCGTGTTCAACGGCGGCCCGGGCGCTGCCTCCGCCTGGCTCGCCCTCGGCGGCGTCTCGCCCTGGCGGCTGTCGCTCGGCTCCGGTCCGCTCTCGCCTTCGGCGCCGCCCGTCGTCGTCGACAATGCCGAGAGCTGGCTGCCTTTCGTCGATCTCGTCTTCATCGATCCGCCGGGCACGGGCTACAGCAAGTTCCTCACCGACAATGAGGAGATGCGAAAGCACTTCTTCTCGACGCAGGGCGACGCCGAGGCGCTTGCCGTGGTCGTGCGCAAATGGCTGGCGACGCATCGGCGCCTCGCCTCGCCCAAATTTCTCGTCGGCGAGAGCTATGGCGGCTTTCGTGCGGTCGAGCTCGCCCATGCGCTGCGCGAGCGCGAGAGCGTCGGCGTCGAGGGCCTCGTGCTGATCTCGCCGGCGCTCGATTTCGCCTGGCTCGACAGCCCGCGCAATCTTTTGTCTCTGGCCGGCCGCCTGCCGTCCTATGCGGCCGTCGCGCGCGACGCCAAGCAGCGTTCCGAGCTCGCCGATGTCGAGGCCTACGCCTCGGGCGAATTCCTCGTCGATCTGCTCAAGGGCCCGCGCGACAAGGAGGCGCTGGAGCGGCTCGATTCGAATGTCGCGCGCTTCACCGGGCTCGATGCGCGCATCGTGGAGGAGGAGGGCGGCCGCGTCTCGCTCAAGACCTTCCTGCGTGATCGCCTGCGCGCCTCGCGTCTGGTCTCCAGCGCCTATGACGGCGAGGTGACGGGCTTCGATCCGCGACCCTTCTCGCGGGAGAGCGAATGGGCCGATCCCGTGCTCGACGCGCTCGCCGCGCCGCTCGGCGCAGCCATGACGCGCGTGACGATCGAGAAGCTGCAATGGCCGATCGGCGACGCGCGCTATGAGATTCTCAATCACAAGGTCGCGCGGGAGTGGGACTTTGGACGCGGCGGCCGCGCCAACGCCGAGGCGGTCTCGACGCTGCGCGACGAGCTCGCGCTCGATTCGCGCCTCAAGGTGCTCGTCGCCCATGGGCTCGCCGATCTGGTGACGCCCTATTTCGCCAGCAAGCTGCTGCTCGACCAGCTGCCGGCCTTCGGCGAGGCGTCGCGGCTGCGGCTCGTGACCGTGCCCGGCGGGCACATGTCCTATATCCGCGACGACTCCCGCAGGCTGCTGCGCGACGAGGCGCGCAAGACGATCGAAGGCAAATGAGTCGGCAAAAGCGATTGTGACGATCGGGGGCGGCGCGAAGCGGGCATGCGCTCGAAGCGTCGTCCCTCGAGCAACTTACGTTCGACGCGCGCGCCGGCCGGCGCGGTGAGACGAGCGAGATAGTTCCATCCAATTCTAAAATGGAAATATTCCAATCAGCGCCTTTCGAACAATGTTCGAAAGGCGACAGAAGCTTTTGTCGCGAGCGCTTCAAGAATTGAGTTCTTGCAAGATTTCCAGTCTACGCATCCCTCGATTGACCCTGCCCCTAGCGGAAAATACTCATAGTGGAATACCTTACCGGCTTCGCCGGATTGGATTTCACGGGGGCAGGACAGAATGAACACCATCAAAGCGCCGTTTTCGCTGCGCAGCCTGAGACGCGGCGCATCCGCGCCGGCTCCGCGCATCGACGGCCCGTCCGCGAAAGTCTTGGGAGCCGCGGCGTTGCTGGTCGCGAGCGTCGGCGTCGCGGCCGCGCAGGAAGCCACCCAGCCGCTGCCGGCGGTGCGCGTCGACGCGCCGAAAGAAAAGCCGAAGCCGGTCGTCCATGCGGCTCCGGCCGCGCATCACGCCGCCAAGCCGCGGCGGACGACGCATGTTCCGGCGCAGCAGCCGGCCGCGCCACAGGCGGGCGCGCAGGGCGGCCAGGCCGCGCAGGCCGGGGCAGGGGGCGGGGCGGCTCCGGCCGACGCCAATCCCTATGCCGATCCCAAGGCGCCCTATAAGGTCGATCGCCTATCGTCGAACAAATTCACCGAGCCGGTGCTGAACACGCCGCGCACGATCACCGTGCTCACCAAGGAAGTGCTCGCGGACAAGAATGCGACCACTCTGCGCGAGATCGGCCGCAGCACGGCGGGCGTGACGCTCGGCACGGGCGAGGGCGGCAACGCTTTCGGCGACCGTTTCTTCATCCGCGGCTTCGACGCCCGCAACGATATATTCGTCGACGGCGTGCGCGATCCGGGCGTGAGCATTCGCGAGAATTTCTACACGGAGCAGGTGGAGATATTGCGCGGTCCCGGCTCCAGCTTCTCGGGCCGAGGCACCGCCGGCGGCGCGGTCAATATCGTCACCAAGCAAGCGGGCGAAAAGGATTTCTACGACCTCAAGTTCGGCGGCGGTCCGTCGGACAATTCCAAGCGCCTGACGGTCGACGTCAACAAATCGATCAGCCCGATTCTCGACGTGCGCGTCAATGGCGTGTGGCAGGACTCGAATGTGGCGGGCCGCAACTATGTCGTCGACGATCGCAATGGCGTGTCGGGCTCGGTGGTGTTCAAGCCGACGTCCGATCTGAAGCTGACCGCCTCCTACACGCATGTGCGTCTCGACGGATTGCCGGATTTCGGCGTTCCGTACAATCGCGCCGCTCGGCGGCCGCTGACCGAGGGCGTCACCAGCCGCAATCTCTATTACGGGCTGGTCAATCGCGACTTCCAGAGGTCGCAGCAAGACTTCGGCACCTTCACCGGCGAATATCGCGTCAACGAATACGTCACGCTGAGCAGCAAGCTGCGGCAGGAGCGCTCGACGCTCGACTATATAGGGACTTTGGCGGAATCGCCGAATCTAACCAATCTCACGGTCAACTTGAATCCGCAGAGCCGTTATCAAGTCACCAACACGCTCTCCAATCAGACCGAGGCCTCGGTGAAATTCGACACCGGCCCGGTGAAGCACGCGATCGTCGTGGGAACAGAATTCTCGCGCGAGTTCGTGACCCGCGACTCCTACACCGGGTTGACGTCGGAGAATTCGGGCGTGACCTTCTCGGGGAACGGATCGCTCAGCGGCGTCAGCATCTTCTATCCGCCGAACGAGCTCGCGTTCTCGTCGCAGCCGCGTCGCGCGCACAATCCCACCTATATCGGCGTCGACTCCAAGGCCGGTTATCTCATCGAGACCGCCAATTATCAGGATCTCGTCATTCTGAACGGCGGCGTGCGCTACGATGATTACAACATCACCTCGCGCTCGGCGACGACATGGGCGCAGAACCATTCGGGGATGGTGAACTACAACTTCGGCGCTGTCGTGAAGCCGCTGCCCAATGTCAGCATTTTTGCGGCCTATGCGACGTCCTCCAATCCGATCGGCGCGGAGCTCGACGGCGCGGCGGCCAATTATGGCGGCATCAATGCGGCTTCGCAGATTTTCACGCCGCAGATGAACAAGGCTTGGGAGGTCGGCGCCAAATGGGAGTTGTTCGATCGTCATCTCCTGGCGACGGCGTCCTACTTCCAGACCAATGTCTCTAACGCCCGCGAGGTCAATTCCGGCGTGACCACGGCCGGCGCCGCCTATGAGGTCAATGGCGTCGATCTCGAGGTCGCCGGCAAGATCAACGAGAAATGGAGCGTCACCGGCGGCTTGGTGGTGATGGATTCGCGTGTCAAATCATCCTATGTGCCGACCAATGTCGGCCTGCAGCTCGCCAATATCGCGCATGAATCGTTCAGCCTGCTCTCGAAATACGAGATCGGCGATCTGTTCGGCTTCGCCCCGGATCGGCTCGAGATCGGCGGCCAGGCGGTCTACAAGTCGAAGGTCTATGGCGGCAACAATCTCGTCGCCAATGGCTCGACGGTGGTGAACGCTTTCGGATTGCCCACGCCGACTGCGGCCAATCCCTATGTGAATGTTCCCAATGTGCTGCCGTCCGCGTGGCGTTTCGACGCCTTCGCCGAGGCGAAAATCACCGAGAACATCACGTTCAAGGTCTCTGTCGTGAATATGTTCGACCGCACCTATTACGACGCTTTCTATCAGAGCGCGACGCCCTTCGTGCAGGTGGCGCCCGGCCGCACCGTGCTGTTCGAGGCGCGCGCCAAATTCTGAGACGCATCGTCGCAGGCGCCGGCTCCCTTGGAAAAGTTTCAAACAAGGAGCCGGCGCCTTCCCTCGGCGCTTCGAAACATGGAATGTGCGGAAATGCTGATCTGCGTCCCGGACGTCCTGACCAAGGAGACCGTCGCCCAGTTCCGCAGCGTCATGGACGCCGCGGAATGGGAGGACGGCGCCTCCACCGCTGGAGCGCAGCCGCCCTCGGTGAAGAGCAATGAGCAGCTCCCGCCCAATGGCGAATTGTCGCGGCGCCTCGGCGAGCGCCTGCTGCAGGCGGTCGTCTCGCATCCGGGCTTCATTTCGGCGGCGATCCCGCTGCGTATCTATCCGCCTATGTTCAATCGCTATCGCGTCGGCCATCATTTCGGCGTCCATGTCGACAATGCGGTGCGCGGCGATCCGCTGACCGGCATGCGCATTCGCGCCGACCTCGCGGTCACTGTCTTTCTCTCCGAGCCGGAGGACTATGACGGCGGCGAGCTGGTCGTCGACGACGCTTACGACTCTCGTCAGGTCAAGCTTCCGGCGGGCGCGCTCGCTGTCTATCCGGCGAGCGATCTGCACATGGTCGCGCCGGTCACGCGCGGCGCGCGTGTCGCCTCCTTCTTCTGGGCGCAGAGCATGGTCCGCCAGGAGAGCGTGCGCGACGTGATCTATGATCTCGACACGGCGATCCAGGAGCTCGCGCCGCGCCTCGGCGGCGATGACGAGAATGTGATGAAGCTCGGCGGCGTCTATCACAATCTCATTCGCCATTGGAGCGAGGTATGAGGGTCGCGCCATGCTGATCTGCATACCCGATGTGCTCGATGCGCGGCAGGTCGCCTATTTTCGCGATGCGATGTCGCAGACCGTGTGGGAAGACGGCCGCACGACGGCAGGTTCGCAATCGAGCCTCGTGAAGAATAATCTGCAATTGCCGCAAGACGGCGCCGCAGCCCGCGAATTGGGCGATATCGTGCTCGATGCGCTCGCAGCCTGTCCGACTTTCGTCTCCGCGGCTCTGCCGCTGAAGATTTTTCCGCCGCTGTTCAACCGCTATGGCGCGGGGCATGACTTCGGCCTGCATGTCGACAACGCCATTCGCGGCGTGCCACGCACATTGGTGCGCATTCGCACCGATCTCTCCGTCACACTGTTTCTCGCCGATCCCGCCGAATATGACGGCGGCGAATTGGTGATCGAGGACCATTTCGGCGCGCAGGAAGTGAAGCTGCCCGCCGGTCATCTGGTGCTCTATCCTTCGACGAGCCTGCATCTCGTGCGAGAGGTGACGCGCGGCGAGCGCGTCGCTTCGTTCTTTTGGCTTCAAAGCATGATTCGCGACAACGTGGTACGTTCGTTGCTATTTGATTTGGACCAGACGATTCAAGATCTCACGGAGAGGCTCGGAGCCGGCGATCCCGCCTGCGTCAAGCTGACGGGCGTCTATCACAATCTCATTCGCATATGGGCGGAAGCATGAAACGATCACTCCTGACGTTCGAGATCGCGGCCTCGTCTCTCCTCTACTCGACGGCTCTCTCCTTTGCGGAAGGGCGCGCGGACATCGTCAATCGTCCGCATGATCTTTCCGTGTCGAGCATGTTCCTCAACGCCGACATCGTCGTGAAGATCGTCATGCTGGGCCTCGTCGCCGCCTCCATCGGCACATGGACGGTGCTCATCGCCAAGACGATCGAATTGAAGCGCGCGCGCACGCGCGTTCGCGACTCGATCGAGCGTTTGCAGGATGCGCGCGGCCTCGCGGAAGCGCGTCTCGCGCTCGGCTCCGCCGATCCTCTCGCGAGCGCTTTGATCGCCGAGGCGCTGCGCGAGTTTCGTCTCTCCTCCGATCTCTCTTCGGCCGGCGGATTGAAAGACCGCGTGGCCTCGAGCTTCGCGGAGATCGAGCGCGCCGAGAGCCTCTCCATTCGTCGCGGCACGGGCCTGCTCGCCTCTGTCGGCTCCACCGGCCCCTTCATCGGCCTGTTTGGCACGGTGTGGGGCATTATGAATGCTTTCATCGGCATTTCGAAAGCGCAGACGACCAATCTCGCCGTGGTCGCGCCGGGCATCGCCGAGGCGCTGCTCGCGACCGCCATCGGCCTCGTCGCCGCCATTCCCGCCGTGCTGATCTACAATCATCTCGCGCGTCAGACGGGCGCCTATCTCGAGCTCGTCTCCAATCTCTCCGGCGAGCTGCTGCGCATCGTCTCGCGCGATCTCGATCGCGGCGTCCAGCAGGCGCCCGCTGTCCTGCGCGCCGCGGAGTAGAGCGTCATGGCCGGCAATATCGGAGGATCGCCGCGCGGCGCGCTCGAAGAGACGCACGAGATCAATGTCACGCCCTTCATCGACGTGATGCTCGTGCTCTTGATCATCTTCATGGTGGCGGCGCCGCTCGCCACTGTCGATCTTCCCGTCGATCTGCCGGCCGCGAGCGCCGCGACGCATACGAAGCCCGATAAGCCGATCTATCTGAGCATTCAAGCCGATCTCGCGCTGGCGCTGGGCGAGACGCCGGTCAAGCGCAATGATCTGATCGCCTCGCTCGACGCGCTCGCCGGCGGCGACAAGGACAAGCGCGTTTTCCTGCGCGCCGACACGGCGGTTCCCTATGGCGAGATGATGGCCATTCTCGAGCGCCTGCGCGCCGGCGGCTACACCAAGGTCTCGCTGGTCGCGCTCGACGCCGGCGGCGCTGCGACGGGCGGCGCTGCGACGGGCGGGGCTGCGAAATGAGCGTCGCCGCCGATCTCGGCAATTCGGGCGCGAGCAATCGCGTCTGGCGCGGCGCGGCGTTGGCGGCGCTGGCTGCGCATCTTCTCCTCCTCGCCGCGATTTTCGTGGTCTTCGAGATCGAGCCGGACGACGACTCCAGCGGCGCGCCGGCGATCGAGATCGGCCTCGCGCCCGCCGCGCCCCATGTCGAGGATTCGCCCGACGCTCCGCCCGGCCCGCAGGCAGATGAGGCGGCCGCCGCCGCGCCGGCTGTCGCCGCCTCGCAGACCAAGGACAATGACGATCCCAAGATCGCCCGCGTCGAGGCCGACGACGCCGATTACGCGACAGCCGAAAAGCACGAGAAGCCGGTGGAGGAGCCGACGAAGCGCGAGGCGACGCCGGTGATCTCCGCAGAATCGGCGGCCTCCGAGGCTGCCGCGCCGCCGCAGACCGACGCGCTCGCCGAGGCGCCGCGCGCCATCGCTCCGGTCCAAGGCGCCGACAAGGCCGCCCGCGCGGCCAAGCTCACCTGGCTGAAGGCGCTGATGGCGCATCTCAATCGCTCCAAGCGCTATCCGGGCGGGGCGGGACGGCGGGCCGGCGAGGTCGCCGTCGCCTTCACGCTCGACCGGCTCGGTCATGTGGTGAGCGCGAGCGTCAAGCGCTCCGCCGGCGATCGGACTTTCGACGATGCCGCGCTCGCCATGATGAAGCGCGCCGATCCGGTTCCGCCGCCGCCGCCGGCCGTGGCCGACGAGGGCCTCACCTTCGAGGTTCCGGTTCAGTTTCGCGCCGATAAGCACTGAGCCGGCGACCGAATATGCTAAGCTTCGGGGAGGATTCGACCGAAGGGGCGGCATGACCGAGAGAGGCTCTTTCCTGCGCGGTCTCGCGCGCGTCAAATCGCTGGAGACGCTCGCGGCGGAGGCTGGCGGCCAGAGCGGGCTGCGCCGCGTGCTGGGCCTCTGGCAATTGACCAGCATCGGCCTCGGCGGCCTGATCGGCGTCGGCATTTTCGTTTTGACCGGCGTGGTTGCGGCGACGCAGGCGGGGCCGGCGGTCTCACTGTCATTCCTCATCGCCGGCGTCGCCAGCGCGGCCGCGGCGCTCTGCTATGCGGAATTCGCCGGCATGATCCCGGCCGCAGGCAGCGCCTACACTTACGCCTATGCGGTGCTCGGCGAGCTCGCGGCCTGGATCATCGGCTGGGATCTGCTGCTCGAATATGCGCTCGTCGTCGCGGTCGTCTCGATCGGCTGGTCTGGATATCTGCAGGCGCTGCTCGGCCAGCTCGGCGTTTCGCTGCCGGTGTGGGCCGCGGGCGCGGCGGGGACGGGGGAGGGCCGGGTCGTCGATCTCGCGGCGATATTCGGCGCGCTTTTTGTTTCCGGCGTGCTGGTGCTGCGCATCGAATGGGGCGCGCGTTTCAACACCGTCATGGTGGTGGTGAAGACGGCCGCGGTTCTGCTCATCGTGGCTGCGGGGCTGCCGCATGTGCGCGTCGAGAATTGGACGCCCTTCATGCCTTATGGCTTCGGCGGCGTCGTCGAGGGTGCGGCCGTCGTGTTCTTCGCCGTCTTCGGCTACGACACGCTGACCACCGCGGCCGAGGAGGCGAAAGACCCGCAGCGCCAGCTGCCACGCGCGGTGCTGCTCTCGCTCGGCGTCGCGCTCACGCTCTATGTGGCGGTGTCGCTCGTGCTCACCGGAATGGTGCGCTACGACACGCTGAACAATCCCGCGCCGGTCGCCGCGGCCTTCACCGCCGTCGGCCTGCCCTGGGCGACGTTCATCATCTCCGTCGCGGCGGTCGCCGGCATCATCAGCGTCATGCTGGCGTTTCTGCTCGGCTGCGCGCGCATCTGCTTCGCCATGAGTCGAGACGGGCTGCTGCCGCCATGGTTCTCGCATGCGCATCCGCGCTTTCACACGCCGCATCGACCGACGCTCGTCATCGGCGCGCTGACGGCCATCGTCGCAGGGCTCTATCCGATCCGCGAGGTCGCCGAGCTCGTCAATATCGGAACGCTGTCGGCCTTTGTGGTCATCTGCATTTCCGTGATCGTCATGCGGCGCACGCGGCCGGATGCGCCGCGCAGCTTTCGCACGCCGCTCGTGCCTTTCATTCCGCTCGTCGGCGTCGGCTTCTCGCTCTGGCTTCTCTCCAAATTGCCGGCCGCGGCCTGGGAGCGCTTCGCGATTTGGATGGTTCTGGGGCTGATCTTTTATTTTTCCTACGGCCACGCGCGCAGCAAGCTCGCGCGTGCGGCGGCCGCGAGCGCGCAATCGACGCGAGTGTAGCTTGAAAATTCGCGACGTCCGCTTCACATAAAAGAAAACAGGTCCGCGCGACGGACGTCGTTTCCGACACGTTGCTCGGCGGGATCGGACCGGATGAGTGAAGTCGCGGGCGTATCCTCGACTGTCGAGGGCAAGAACAGGATCGCCGAGCTCGAGGCCGAACTCGCCAGAGTCCAGGCCGAGCTGCGCGCCGAGACGGATCGCTATCGCGAGCTTCGCCATCGCGTGCGCAATGATCTGCAGGCGCTGACGACATTGATCTCCGCGCAATCGCGACGTCTCGAGAGGCCCGAAGGCTGCAGCAATTGCGCCATGCGCTTGCGCAGCGCGGTGGAGCTCCACAATGCGCTGGACGATGACGACGAGGCCGAAATCTGCATGTCCTCCTATCTCTGGGCGCTCTCCGAAGCGCGCCGCAAAGCTTTCGACGAGCGCATTGTCGGCGAGGCGATCGCCGACGAGGATATTTTTCTCGATTATCGCCGCGCGCAATGCGTCGGCCTCGTCTATGTCGAAGCCGTCACCAATGCGATGAAGCACGCGTTTCCGGGCGCGGCGCATGGCGAGGTGCAGGTGCTGCTGCGCCGCATCGGCGACAGGCTCGAGCTGACGATCGCCGACAATGGCTGCGGTTTCGATCTGGCCAAAGTGGTGAAGGGCGACGGGCTGCAGCTGATACGCGGCCTCGCGCGTCAGCTGAAAGGCGAAGCCTCCTTCGAGCGTCTGCCGATCGGCACATTGGTGCGGCTCGTCTTTCCGGAGCATGCCGGGTGACGGCCGCGCCGATTCGGCGCGCATTTGCTCAGCCGTAGCGGACCGCTTCTCCATTCAGCGCTCTCGCCACCCCCTTCGGCCGCGCATCCGCCGATCGCGCGACGAGGCGGATGCGCCGCGTCGCGCCGGGTGAAAGATGCAGCCAGTTTTCCTGCGGGACAAAGGATTCGTCGTCGATCGCCACCGATTGCGCGGCGATCTCCGTCGTCAAGGCGAGGATGAATCCGTCTTCGTCTTCTTCGATCTTAGCTTTCAGCCCGAGCTGCGATTTCGCAGCGCTGCGTCCGAGCGGAAAATGGAAGGCCTCGATCTCCGCGCCGCCTGCCGCGCCGACGAAGCGCGCCACGGTCAAGTCATGCGACGGCGGCCCGAAATTATAGGCGAGCGCCGTGTCGAAAAAGCCGCCCCAGAATTCCGCGTCGCGCAATGTCGCGACGCTATGCGGCTCGACCGCGACGTTGCGGCTCGCGCGCATCACCGGCACATGGCCGTCGCGGAAGCAGGTGAGCGTGATTTCGCCCTCGACGCGCTGCGGGCCGTCATTGCGCAAATGGACGAAGAGGCCGTTGACGCTTTCGTCGGTCAAGATCAGCGCGAGCGGACGAAAGGCCCGCTTCAACGCATGATAGGCGGATTTCGGCTCGCCATGCGCGTCCATGACGCCCCAGCCGGCGCCGGGCCACAGATCCTTGAAGAACCAGACGATGGCGCCGTGAGTCGTCGAGCCGCCGCGCCGCCATTCGCCGATCGCGGCCTCCATCGTCTCGGCGACCGCCGCGCGCGCGCTGTCGAGATAGAGCTGCGGATCGCTCTCGCGCAGCGTCGCCGGATCGCAGCCATAGAGCAGGCGCATGTAATGCTCGGTGACGTCGCCGAACGTCTGTGTCGCGCCCGTGTCGCGCGCGATGCGGGCCGCGAACAGCGGCGAGGCCAGCGGCGCGTCGCCGAAGTCGCGTCGCAACGAGTCGTCTTCCGCCATATTGGCGAAGCCGAGACATTCCGAGGCGAAGCGCACATTGGCGCGCCGCGCGTCGTCCAATCCGCGTCGATAGGCGCCGACGCCATAGTAATGCGATACGCCTTCGTCGACATGGAACGGCAGCGGGCCGCCGGACGGCGAATTCTCGACATAGATCGCATCGGCGCGCTGCGCGCGAACGAGGCCCTGCAGCGTCTCGTCGAAGAGCGGCGAGCGCCATTTGGCCTCCGCGAGGCCGAGCATGGAGGCCTGCTGATAAACTTCGCTGCCGCCGCAGAGAACGACGAGAGACGGAGAAATCTGCGTGCGCTTCAGAAACTCCGCGGCCTCTCGCTCGACGCTGGCGCGGAAGGCCGCATCCTGAATCGGATAGTCGAAATTGGCGAAGGCGAAATCCTGCCAGACCATGAGCCCGAGCTCGTCGCAGAGCGCGTAGAAATCATCGCTCTCATAGAGCGTGACGCCCGGAACGCGAACCATATTCATGCCGGCGTCGCGCATGGCGCGCAGCAGCGGCGCGCAATCCTCGCGCCCTCCGGCGAGCGACACGGCGTCGGCCGTCGTCCAGCAGGCGCCGCGGCAAAATAGCGGAATATCGTTCACCCGTAGCGCGAAACCCGCGCCATCATCGCCGCGGTCGACGCGAATGTCGCGAAAGCCGGTGCGGCCGAGATCGATGCGGCGATCGCCGATCTGCGCAGCGACCGCATAGAGATGCGGCTCGCCATGCGTATGCGGCGTCCACAGCGTCGCGTCGGGCAAAGCGAGCTCGGCGATGATGCGATTGTCCGACACGGGCTCGAAGCGCGCTTCCGCATCGCCGCAGAGGAGCCGCGCCTCCGCATCCGCGCCGCCCGCGAGCGCGAGCGTGACGCGCAGGCTCGCGCGACGCTCGCGCACGGCGGGACGCATGTCGACATCCAGCAGACGCAGCGCGCCATGTTCGATCAATTCGACCGCGCGCCAGGGCCCGACCGGCGGCGTCGGCGGCGCGAAGCCGGGCAGGCGGCCGAGCGCGGTGGTGCGGATATGGCGCAGGCCCGCCGGCGTGATCATGCGCGGCCGCCAGCGCGCGCGACCGCTCTTTGTCGCAATCTCGCGCTCGACGGAACGAAAGCGAATATGAAGATCATGCGCGCCCGGCGCTTCGATCTCTATGGCGTGCGCATGGAACATATTGTCCGAGCGCAGCGCGAGCCGTCCGTCGAGATAGACATCGGCGAGGCTCGCTAGTCCATGCAGTCGCAATTCTGCCGGCGCCGCATTGGTGAAGGACGTCTTGTACCAGACGTCGAGCGCGTCGAGCGGCGGCAGATCGTCGATGCGCGCGCCATCCTCGATCAGCGCCTGCGCGAGCGTTCCGGGAACGCGGGCGGCGCGCCAGCGCGTCGCCGTGGGAATGGCGGAAGGCTCCGTCCATTCGCCGGGCTCGTCGATCGCAAAAGACCAGGAGGCGAGGCGCGAGCGCCTCTCTCCTTCGACGCTCGCGCGCATCGGCGTTCTCAGCGAAGCTTGGTCGCGAGACCGGCGAATAATCCGTCATAGACGCAGGCGAGCTCGTCGAGCGTCTCGCGCGGATCATAGACGCGCTTGCGCGAGGAGGCGCGCGCCGCCTGGAATTGCATCGCCTTGGCGCCGGCGGAAATGCGACGGCAGGCCTCCACTTCCGCGGCGAGATCGCCGTCCGGCCGCAGCCAGTCGAGATGGCTGCCGAGCAGCTCGAAATTGGCGCCGAGCTGACGGAATGTGTTGAAGGCGAGGCTGTGGAAGAAGCAGGGCGGGCGCGCCTCGAGCACGCTCCACAGCGCCGGGAAGCGCGCGGCGAAGGCGCGGATCGGATTGTCGTTCGGGCGACGCGCGAAATGCTCGCGCGCCAGCGCTTCCGCCGATCCGCGAAGGTCGTCATGCGCGCGCTCGCGGTCGAAGCGCACGAATTCGGCGTAAGGAAATAGCGCCGACGGATCGCGCGCCTCGCCGGCGCGGCCGAAGATGGCGTCGAAGTCCTCGCCCGCCAGCGCGAAATATCCGTCATTGTGGAAATAGTCGATCCGCCGCGCGGCGAGATCGATCGCGGCGACGCCGATCGTCGTCTTGGAGTGATCGATGCGATAGGTGACGCCGCGCGTGTCCGGCAGATGATAGCCGTCCACCTCCACCATCACCACGCGGCCGCGCGCCGTCTGGCGCGCGATATGATCGTCGAGCCGATCATAGAGCGCGAGCTCCTCGACGCGCAGGCCGTAGAGTCGCTCGAGATCGGCGAGGCGCGGCTTGAAGAAGGTGAATTGATCCTCCTCGCAGTCCTGCGTCAGCGTGAATCCGAGCATGGCCTCGGGCTCGAAGCCGCGCATGGCGACGAGCTCGATCAGGAGATCGACATAGCAATTGGTCTGCGGCCAGTCGCGCTCCGCATGGTGGAGCGCATGGCGGAAATGCGGCTTCGCCGGCATTAGCGGCGGGAGCTCCGCATCAGAGAGCGAGAGCGGTGCGGACTGAGGTCGGCCAACCATTGGTGTCGATCCCGTGATGTTTGAACAAAGCGAGCGCGAGGCGCTCCATGCCGAAGCCGACGCAAGCTGTGTGCGCGGTCTCGCCGGTGGTGGTCTTGATGTCCCAGAGCTCGCCGAAATGATCCTGGTGATAGTTGAAGCTCTGGCAGGCGGTCGGATTTTCGTCGCTCTCGATCGGCACCAGCAGCTCGAATTTGAGCGCCTGCTCGCGCTGGCTCGACGCCATCATGCGTCCGGCGCGGCCGAAGAAGGGGTCGTTGGCGACATCGATATGATGCGGCAGCTCGAGCGTCTCGGCGAATTCGCGCGCGCGCTCCAGCCAGGATTCGCGAAAGCTCGCGGCCTGCTCCGGCCGGCCCATGCGGACGAATTCCCGCATGCGGAACATTTGCATGCGCGCCGGGTCCTTGGACGGCTCGTGGCGGAAGCAATAGGATTGAATGTCGAAGAGGCCGCCCTCGGCCGCGAGCGGCCCCCGCCGCGCGACGATCGGATAGAGCGGATAGCAGGCGGCCGGCGTGAGAACGATGTCGGTCGCTTCCTGTCCGCTGGTCCAATGGCCGCCATTGTGGATATTGTCGAGAAGGGCGAGATGGTCCTTCTCATTGCCCGCGAAGCTGTGCACCGTGCCGGCGAGCTGCGGGAAATTCTTCATATAGCCGCTCTTCTCGAAGAGCGCGCGATTCATGCCGGGCGGAAAGCGGATGACCTCGGCGCCGTCATTCGCGCCGAAGCGCGTGATGAGCCGGTCCATTCCCTCGATGACCGCCTCGAAGGCCTGTCCGCGGCCATAGAGTCCGTCGACGCCGGTCGCATGCAGCACGCCTTTGGCGAAGAGGCGATCCATGAAGCTGTCGCAGGCCTGGCACATGGTCAGTCTCCCAGTCGCTGGTCGATGCGCTGCGCGAGCAGCAGATTGGACAGATTGGTGAAAATGCGGTCGTTGGAGATCATCACCTGCGCCGAGAGCGCGTCGCGCATGTGACGGCCGACGCTGAATGGCGTGTCGTTCTTGTAGCCGGCGATGCCTGCGATCAGCAGCGCATGATTGATGATCTCGATCGAGAGCTGCGACGAGCCGATCTTGATGTTGTTCATCGCCACGGCGAAGCTCATCGAATTGAGATCGTCGGCTTTCTTCTGCGCGGCGGCGAAGCGCTTCAGCCCTTCGACGATATTGGCGCGCATCAGCTGCAGCTTGCTCGTCGCCTCGGCGAGGCGCAGCGCGCCGGGAGCCGGGCCGTTGGGATGGCGGCGCGCATCCTTGCGCACGAAGGATTGCGCACGCGCGAGCGCGTCCGAGGCGACGCCGTACCACACCGCGCTCCACAGGAGATGGGCGGTCGCGAGCATGGATTCCGAAGCGATCTCGGCGAAGTCATGGGTGAATATCTGCTCGACGGGCGCCTCGCCGCTGAAGGTGAAGCCCTCGCTGCAGGTGCCGCGCATGCCGAGCGCATCCCAGCCGCCGGTGCGCTCGAGCCGATACTGGCCCTTCTCGAGCACCGCCATCTGCTGATCGGAGGGCGGCGCCTCCGGCGCGCGGCGCGCGGTGACCAGGATCGCGTCCGAATAGGCGCCATAAGAGATGAGCGCGCCTTCCTTGGCGATACGGAAAATCGCGCCGTCGCGCTCGAATGCGCAAATGCTGTTGCGCATGTTGCCGCCGATGCCGCCTTCCGTCGTCGCCGAGCCGAGCAGCAGCTGCTCGTCGCAGAGGCGGCGCATGAAGGCCTCGTGCCATGCGCTGCCGCGGCCATGCGCGATCAGGCTGGAGGCCTTGATCTGATGCATCGCGAAGATCATCGCGGTCGAGGCGCATTGATGGCCGAGCGAGGTGCAGATCTCGGCGACATCGGCGAGCGTGGCGCCGCCGCCGCCGAATTCGATCGGGATCAGCAGCGACAGCAGTCGCGCGTCTTTGAGCGCCTGGATCGCTTCGATCGGGAAGCGACCATTGCGGTCGACATCGTCGGCGTGGCGGGCGGCTGTCGCAACGACATGCGCTCCGCGATCGAGCGGCGCATTCATCAAGCGGCTTCCTCTGCCTTGAGCTCGTGAAGGCAGCCGGCGATCGCGGCGATCGACGAGAAGCTGCGGCGATTGAGCATGCGATCGGGGAATTCGATGTCGAACGTCTCTTCCAGCGCCAGCATGAGCTGGACGGCTGCGAAGGATGTGAGGCCGGTCGCGTAGAGATCGGCGTCGTCGCCGATCGTCGCCGCAGTGACCGACAAACGTCCTTGTTCGTCGACGAGTCGTCTTATCGTATCGAGCATCATAATCTCCATCGACCAAGCTCTAGTTTCATCGTCACCATACGCCGTTGCGCAGTATTTTCAGCTCATTTGCGGTTCGTTGGTGAACAGTTTGCGGATTTGATCGTTGCCAAATTCGTTCCGTAAAATTTGACCCGTTTCGGAAAGCATTCGACGCGATTTGCGTGAAAATGATACGCGGCTATGATGGTCTGGACACATGCGAGACATCCGAGGCGTCCCGTTATCTGTCACGACCGGCCTCGGGCGAGCGAAGCCTGGCCACAGGACCCTATTTTCGACATGAAGAGGATGAATGAGAGAGAGAAGTTTAAGAAAAGTTAACCTTGAACTGAAACATTCGCGTCAAACGCGAATGCGGGGCTCTACTCGCTTGTTCGACGTCGGAACGGAACTCGCGTGATGTTGGATTATGACTCCGGGTCAAAAAGTCTCGCAGAGCGTGAGCGTCCTGAGCGTGACCGCCCTGCCGCGGAAGCGCCGCGCCCCCGTTCCTCGGTGACGCCGGGACGGTTGATCGCGCTCGCGCTTCGCAACAAGCTGTTCATCCTCGCCGTGGCGCTCGCCTGCGCGGCGGGCGGATATGCGCTGACCAAGCTGCTGACGCCGCGCTATGTCGCGGCCGCGCAGATCTATCTCGATCCGCGCGGGCTTCCCGGGCTCGAGGGCGACGCCAATCAGGGCCAGGATTCGACCGGCTTCATCAATTTCGTCGAGACGCAAACGCGCATTTTGACCTCGCAGGTCGTGCTGGAGCGCGTCGTGGCGGCGGAAAATCTCACCGAAGACCCCGAGTTCGGCGCGGCGACCTCCATTTTCGGCAAGCTTTTCGGGCGCTTCGGCCGTACGCCGACGAAGGAGGAGATCGCCGACGGCGCGGTCCGCGTGCTGGGCACGAAGATCATGGTGCGGCGCCCGGAGCGCACCTTCATCATCGACATCGCCGCCTCCAGCGACAATGCGCAGAAATCGGCCCGCATCGCCAATGCTGTGGCGCAAGCCTATATCGACGTGCGCTCGGCCATGCATTCGGACGCCGCGCATCAGGCGGCGACGTCCTTCACCGGGCGTCTCGACGGATTGCGCGAGCGCCTGCTCGTCGCCGAAAAGGCGGTCGAGGAATATAAGGCGGAAAACGGCTTCGTCGGCACGCGCGACTCCTATATCGGCGAGCAGCGGCTCAAGGAGCTCAATCAGCAGTTGACCTTCGCCCGCACGCGGCTCGAGGACACGCGCTCGCGTTACGAGCAGGCGCAGCGGGCGGTGCATTCGGACACCGAGCTCGCGGCCATCGCCGCCAATATGAACCTCATGACCTTGAACGCTCTGCGCGGACAGCAGGCGGAGGCGGCGCAAAAGCTCGCCGATCTCTCCGCCGAGCTCGGGCCGCAGCATCCGGTCGTCAAAAATGCGATGGCGCGGCTCGCCGAAACGCGGCGCCTCGTCAGCACGGAGCTGGCGCGCGTCGCCGTGTCGCTGCGCAAGGATTACGAGCGGGCGCGCGGCACGGAGGAGGCGCTGAACCGCGAGATGCAGAAGCTCGAGGGCAAGGCCGTCGTCTCGGCGCAAGCCTCGGTCAAGCTTCGCGATCTCGAGCGCGAGGTCGAGGTCAGCCGCACCATCTACGAATCCTTCCTCACGCGCTCGCGTCAGACCGGCGAGGCCCGTCAGCTCGACGCCGCCAGCACGCATATCATCACGATGGCGACGCCGCCGATCGCGCGCAGCTTCCCGCCCGGCGCCGGGCTGATGACCGGCGCGGGCTTTGTCGCCGGCCTCACGGTCGGCCTCGGCATCGTCTTTCTGCGCGAGCGCGGCTTCGGCGGCTCCGATCCGGAGGAGGGGCTGCGGCGCGACACGGAGGCGGCGCCTTTGCGCGTCGCCGTGACCGATGCGACGAAATTCACCGTGCGCGGTCCGACGGCGGGGCCGGACAGGCTCGAATTGACGCGGCTCGGCATTCCCTTCGTGCGGCCCTTCGCCGATCGTCGCGAGCTCGAGGCGGTGGTGTCGCGCTTCTGCGCGCTGGTCGAGGAGAGCGAGCGTCGACCGCTGGTCGTCGGGCTCGTCGGCGATGCGCCGGGCTCGATCCGCACGGTGATGGCGGTCAATATCGCTCTGGCGTTGCGCTTGCAGCATCTCGAGGTCGCGCTCGTCGACGCCGATCGCGATCGCGCCGCGCTCACCGTCCTGATCGAGGACGGTCTTCAGGCTTTCGGCGACGCCGACGATCCCTTCGTGCGCACCGACGACAGCGTGCTGTTGGCGCTGCCGGCGATCGATCGGCGCTCGCGCGTCGGCGCGGTCGAGCGCATCGTGGATGGATTCCGCGACGGCAGTCCGGCCGAGGTCGACATCGTGCTCTGCGACGGCGTCGGACAGGACGAGAGCATGTTCGAGCGGCTCGACTTCGTGGCGCCGGTGCTCGGCCGCGACCAGGACGAAGAGACCGCGATCGCCGAGCTGCCGGAGCCGCTGCGCGCCAAGATCGCCTTGATTCTAAGGGTCGATCATAGCGATCCCTGGCTGCCGCGGCGCGATGCGCGCCGGCGATCGGAGACGCGCAAGACCGCCTGACGGCGGCGGTCCTTTTTTGCGACCTTACTCGGCGGGAATCGGCGCCGGCCCCATGGGCTCGATATCGAGCGAGGCGGCGACCGCGGCGGCGGCGTCGCGCCAGCACTGATCATAGAGCGGCGACAGCGGGCGCGACGAGCGGCCCTCGTCCTGGCGGCGCTCGTCCTGCCGACACTCGTCCTGGGCGAGTCGTTCGGCGTAGATGCGCGCATCCGCCTCGTGCGGGACCAGGATCAGCGAGCCGTCGGCGATCGCCCGGCGATAGGCCCGATGATGGTCGAACTCGTCCGCCTCGCTGGGCGCGTTGACGATCAACGGCTTGCCGGACTGCAGGCAGGCGAGCACGCTGCCGCGGCGGGACGTCAGCCCTTCGGGAAAGCGGTAGAGGAAGCAGTCGACCTCGGCGAACAGCGCATGCAGCGCCCGCGCGCCGTCCACATAGCCGGTCACGAGGCAATCCGCGGAAAGGCCGAGCGCTTCCACCTTTGCCCGAAACTCCTCCTCGACCCGATCGACGCCCTTGATGAAGTCGCCGATGAAGAGGCAGAGCGCCGGATGGCCGGCGTCGCGGAGCCGGGCGGCGACGTCCAGCACGAAGTCCGATTGCTTCTTCGGATAGATCGAGCCGAAATGACCGATGACGATGCGCCCTTCGGCGCGCGCCTCGCGGATGCGGTGGGCGAGCGGGGAGGGGCCGTCGGGCGCGGTCGGCGGGATATTGGAGGGAATGGGCGCGATGACGCTGCGCGCGGCCAGCAGCCGTGTCACGCCGCCTTTGGCGAAGCCCTCGCGCACGAAGGGCGAGGAGAAGACGAAACGCTGAGCGAAAAGGGCGTAGGCCGTGATCACCAGCCTGCGCCGCCAGTCGAGATCGGCCCATTCATGCAGGACGAGGATGCGGCCGCGCCCGCGCAGCAGCGCCATGACGAGAGCGACGAGCGGCGTCAGCACGACTTTTTTCCAGGCGACGACCGGCAGATTGATCGCCAGCGCGTCGACCTCGCCCAGCGCGCGCCAGATCGCCGCCCAATCGCCGGCCCGGCCGGAGACCGGGAGCCGTTGCGCCTCGAGGCCGAGCTCGCCCCAGCGCGCCGCGACATGGCGCGCGAAGGATTCGACGCCGCAGGGCTGCGTCGTCGTCGAGACCAGAAACAGCGTTTTCTTGCGTTCGGTCGCGCGGATCATGAAAGGGTCCCGTCATGCGTCAAAATGAGACAGTGGCGCCGCCGCCACCCATTGCGGAGCAAGAGGCGAACCGTTTCGCTCAGCGGCCGGTCTTCACCCTGGTCCATTCGCGAGTGACGATCTTCTGGATCGGCTGATCCGGCGCCGTGACGGTGAAGAGGCGCTTCATCGTCGCCGCATCGGGATAGATGGCCGGATTTTCGGCGATCTCCTTGTCGACCAGCGGGCGCGAGGCGGCGACGCCATTGGCGAAATTGGCGACCTTGGTGTTGCGGGCCGCGATCTCCGGCCGCAGCAGATAATCGATGAAGAGATGCGCCTCGTCCGGATGCGGCGCGTCCTTGGGAATGGCGAGGCTGTCCAGCGACATCAGCGTTCCTTCCTGCGGGATCACATAATTGATCTCGACGCCATTGGCGGCCTCGCGCGCGCGGTTGCGGGCCTGAAAGCTGTCGCCGGCCCAGCCGATCGCGAGGCATATGTCGCCATTGGCCAGCGCATTGATATATTCCGAAGAGTGAAATTTCTTGATATGGCGCCGCAGGCCGGAGAGCAGATCGGCGGCGCGGCGAATGTCGCCCGGTTCCTTGGAATTGGGATCGAGCTTCAGATAATTGAGCGCGATCGAGAACATATCCTCGGGACTGTCGAGCACATAGACGCCGCAATCGGCGAATTTGCGCAGATTCTCGGGCTTCAGCACCTGATCCCAGGAGGCGATCGGCTTGTCGCCGATGCGCTCCTTGATCTTGGCGACATTGTAGGCGACGCCGGTGGTGAACCACATATAGCTCACCGCATGGGCGTTGCCCGGATCGTAGCGGGCGAGCCGCTGCGCGATCTCCGGCCAGAGATTATCGATGTTTTTCAGCTTGCTCTTGTCGAGCGGCCGATACACGCCGGCCTTGATCTGCCGTTGCAGAAAGGTCGCCGACGGAACCACGACGTCATAGCCGGCGTTGCCGGCGAGCAGGCGCGTCTCCAGAATTTCATTGGAGTCATAGGTGTCGTAGACGACCTTGACGCCGGTCTCGCGGGTGAAGTCCTCCAGCACGCCCGGGTCGATATAATCGCTCCAATTGAAAATATTGACGATCCGTTCCGCGCTTTGCGCGGCGACGGAGCCGCCGAGCAGCAGCAGACATGCGGCGAGGATTCTCATCTCCTTGGCTCTCCCTCATCGCCCGGCGATTCGTTTCCCCGCTTGCGCGGCGCGCCGCCTCATGGGCAAAATATGGTCCGGCCGCACACGAGCCGTTTCGAGATGTCCCCGATGGATCTGGCGCGTCCGCTCGAAAGTCTGCGTGAACAAAACGCCCGTCTCGTGACGCGTGGCGCGCGCCGCTATCTTCGCGCCGCCGGATTTTCCGTGCTCGCGGAGCTGCCGCTGCCCGGCGGGCGGCGCGCCGATCTCGTCGCGCTCGGAACGGATGGCGCTTTGCGCATCGTCGAGGTGAAGAGCTCGCTCGCCGATTTCCGCGCCGATCGCAAATGGATGGATTATCGCCTCCATTGCGACCGCTTTTATTTCGCTATCCCCTGCGATCTGTCCGAGGAGGCGTTTCCGACCGACGCCGGCCTCATCGTCGCCGACGCGCATGGGGCGATGCTGACGCGCGAGGCGCCGGCTCACAAGCTCGCGCCGGCGAGCCGCAAGGCCATGCTGCTGCGTTTCGCGGCCGCGGCGGCCGAGCGGCTTCATCACGCTCTGCACAGCGACGAGTTCTGAGCCCGCGCCGCCGCGGATCAAGGCGGCGCGCTCATCTCGGCGCGCGTTTGGCCAATATGCGCTGCAGCGTGCGGCGATGCATGTTGAGACGGCGCGCCGTCTCCGACACATTGCGGTCGCAGGATTCATAGACGCGCTGAATATGCTCCCAGCGCACGCGATCCGCCGACATCGGATTGTCGACAGCATCCGGCTTGTCGATCTTCGTCGCCATCAGCGCATGATAGATCTCGTCGGCGTCGGCCGGCTTGGCGAGATAGTCGAAGGCGCCGAGCTTCACCGCCGTCACCGCCGTGGCGATATTGCCATAGCCGGTGAGGATGATGCCGCGCGCGTCCGGCCGCCTCACCTTGAGCGAGGAGATCACGTCGATCCCATTGCCGTCGCCGAGCCGCATGTCGATGATGGCGAAGGCGGGCGGGGCGGCCTCGACGGCGGCGAGGCCCTCGGCGACGCTCTCGACCGCGGTGACGAGGAAGCCGCGCGCCTCCATCGCGCGCGTGAGCCGGCCGAGGAAAGGCTTGTCGTCCTCCACGATCAGCAGCGAGCGGTCCTGCGGGAGCTCCCCGAGCGCGGCCTCCACGGCCGCATCGAAATCGGTGTGTTCGGTTGCGCCAGCGTCGTCGATCATGCGTCGTCGTCCTGGTTTGGGGTCGCTCAATATATCATCACGCTGCGTCAGACGAAGGCGTTTGTTTCGCGTCCGGCGGCGTCGCCGCTGGCCGCCGAGCGCTCGAGCGCGCTGCGCGGCCAGGTGATCGTCACCTTGGCCCCTGTCTGCGGAGCCTGGACATTGGCCGTCGTCACCGTGGCGCCGGAGCGCTCGAGCAGCGTCTTGGCGATGAAGAGGCCGAGGCCGAGGCCGGAGCCGGGCTCGTTCTTCGTGCGCCGATCCGTCGGCCGTCCGCTGACATAAGGATCGCCGAGGCGGTTCAGAATCGCCTGCGAGAAGCCGGGGCCGTCGTCCTCAATGACGACGACGACGAGCTCCCGCGACCACAGCGCCTCGATGCGCACTTTCGAATGGGCGAAATCGACGGCGTTCTCGACGAGATTGCCGAGGCCGTAGACGATGCCCGGATTGCGCGAGAAGGTCGGCTCGGCGGGAGGGCCTTGCCGCATCAGCTCGATTGCCACGCCAAAGGCGCGATGCGGCTCGACGACCTCCTCGAGCAAGGTCTCGAGCGTCTGCATGTCGAGCAGGCCGCCGGTGTCGGCCTGGCCGAGCGAGACCAGCTTGCGCAAAATATCGCGGCAACGCCGCGCCTCCTGCGCGAGCAGAGCGAGATCGTCGGCGAGCGCCGGCGCTGTCGCGGGCGCCGATTTTTGCAGCTCCTTCGTCACCACGGCGATGGTCGCCAGCGGCGTGCCGAGCTCATGCGCGGCGGCGGCGGCGAGTCCGTCCAGCTGCGAGAGATGCTGCTCGCGTTCCAGCACCAGCTCGGTCGCGGCCAGCGCCGTCGACAATTGGCGCGCCTCGTCGGAGACGCGGGCGGCGTAGAGGCCGACGAAGGCCGCGCTCAGCACCAGCGCCGTCCACACGCCGGTGCGGTAGAGCAGCGGGAAATGCAGCTCGACTCCCTCGTACCAGGGCAGCGGCTGATATTCGACGGTCAGTATCGTCGCCGAGGCGATCATCAGCACGCCGAGCAGAATGGTCAGCTTGCGCGGCAGCGACACGGCCGAGATCATCACCGGCGCCAGAAACAGCATGGCGAAGGGATTGGCGACGCCGCCGGTGAGATAGAGCAGAGCGGAAAGCTGCAATATGTCATAGGACAAGAGCAGCGCCGCCTCGCCGTCGTCGAGGCGAAACGAGCGCGTCGTGCCCAGCCGCAGCGCGGCGTTGAGGCAGGCCGAGGTCGCTATGGCGATGAAGCTCAGCCCGATCGGGAAATCGAACTGGAAATAGAAGAAGGTCGCGAGCGTCGCGATCGTCTGGCCGGCGATCGCCAGCCAGCGCAGGATGATGAGCGTGTCGACGCGAAGCTGGCGGGCCTGATGGCCGAAATCGGCGTCGGCGGGATTGGTCATGAGGCGGCGTTGTCTCGGATATTGCAGCAGCGCGAGACGCGCGGCCTTTCGATTGATAGCGCGTTTCGCCCGCTGTCCGCAGCGATTTTCCGCAGGACTATATGCCGCGGCCCCGCGCCGCGCGCCATAGCCGCCATTGCCGTCGCCATTGCGCAGGCTCGGCGATGGAGCGGAACGGATCGAAGCCTTTGCGCTCCATTTCTCCGAGATAGAGCGGAATCAAGGCGGCGGGCAGCAGAGCGGCGCGCGCGGGGCCGTCGCCGCGCACCGCTCTGCGCGCTTTATCGAAATAATCGCGCGCTTTTCCGCGCAGCTCCGCCAGCGCTCCTGCAATCGCGGGAGTCGCCTCGGTCTCGGCGAAATCGCCGTCGGCGCGATGGCGCGCCAGCACATCGACGGGCAAGAATCGCTGCCCCTGCGCCAGATGGCGGGGCAGGGCGCGCAGAATCGTCGTGAGGCCCAAGGCGCGTCCGGCGTCGCGCAGCGCGTCTTCCTGCCGGCTCACGTCCTGCGCGTCGATGGCGATGGCGCGCCAGCGCATGGGCGCGCCGAACACACGGTCGCAATAGGTTTCCAGCGCTTCGAGACTCTCCATCGGCTCGTCATAGAGATCGAAGCTATGGGCCTCGAGCAGATCGACGACCTCCTCGCGCGCGATCGCATGGCGGTCGAGCGTGTCGATGAGCGCGTCGGCGATGGGATGGGCGCGCGCGGCTTCGCTGTCGGTCGCCGCCTCCAGCGAATCATACCACCAGCGCAGGCGCATCTCTCCGAGAATCGGCTGTGAGACGCGGGCGCGGACGCTGGCGATCTCGGCCGCGAAAGCGCCGATCGCATGGAGATGCGGACGCGCGCTCGCCGGCGCGAAGAGGCTGGCGAGCCAGAGATCGAGCTCCTGCTCGCGCAGCGCCGCCTCGCAATGCCGATAATGGTCGGCGAGCTCCGTCTCGCGCTTGGTCGCGGCGTCGTCCATGGGCGGGAAAACCTCGTCGGCTCGGCTCACACCACGATCAGCACGGCCGCCACGCGCCGGTCTTCGTCGCGCAGCAAATTATAGGTGCGCACCGCCGCCCCGGTGGCCATGGCCTCGACCAGGATGCCCGCTGCCTTCAACCGGGCGCGCAAAGCCGCCGAGGGCGGGCGCAGATTCTCGCCGGAGCCGAAGATCAGCAGCTCTACCGCTCCAGCGGGCTCGGCGAAGAGCGGCGCCAGCGTCGCCTCGTCGATCTGCTCCGCCGCTACCGCCTCCAGCGCGTGAATTCCCGAGGGCAGGGCGAGCAGCGAGCCGCGATGCGACATTTCCGCGAAGCGAAAGCCGCCGCCGCCATAGCTCTCTATCCTGTGGCGACCCGGAACGAAGCCTCGACCCTGCTCTGCCATGGGGGCGGCCTTCACGCCGTTTTGGGCTTGGCGCGCGTCGCCTTGGCGGCGGCCTTGCTCGGCGCCGTCTCGGTCGCCTTGTCGGTGTCCTCGTTGCGCAGGCCGAGATAGATCAGCATGGGCGAGCAGATGAAGACCGAGGAATAGGTGGCGACGAAAATGCCCCAGATCATCGCCAGCGAGAAGGAGCGGATCACATGGCCGCCGAAGATCGCCAGCGACAGCAGCGCCAGAAACACCGTCGTCGCCGTCATGATCGTGCGCGGCAGCACCGCGTTGATCGACAGATCTATCATCTGATCGGTCGGCATTTTCTTGTATTTGCGCATCATCTCGCGAATTCGGTCGAGCACGACGACGGTCTCGTTCAGCGAATAGCCGACGATGGTCAAGATCGCCGCTATGGACGTCGTGTTGAACTCGAGCTGGGTGAGCGAGAAGAAGCCGACGGTGAGCAGAAGATCATGCATTGTCGCGATGACCGCGCCGATGGCGAATTGCCATTCGAAGCGGAACCACAGATAGGTCAGCACGGCGACGATCGACAGCACGACGCCGAGCGTGCCCGATTGCACCAGCTCGCCGGAGACGCGCGGGCCGACCACCTCGACGCGGCGCAGCTCGTAATCGCCGCCGACGGAATTGCGGACCTTCTCCACCGCCGCCTGCTGGGCGGAATCGCCGCCCGTCTGCGGGCCGAAGCGCAAGGTCGCATCGGAGTCGTTGCCGAAGGACTGCACCTCTATGTCGCCGAGCTCGAGCTTCTCGAGGCCCGTGCGCAGCGTCGCGATCTCGGCGTGGCCGGATTTGGCGCGCAGCTCGATGACCGTGCCGCCGGCGAAGTCGATGCCGAAATTCATGCCGATGAAGACGAACAGCAGCACAGAGCAGATCGAGAGAACCGCCGAGAAGGGATAGCTCACGCGGCGGAACCGCATGAACGGGAATTTGGTGTTCTCCGGGGCGAGACGCAGCAGCTTCATATCTGTTTCACCCTCAGATCGGCAGGCGCGTCGGGCGCGCGAAATGATACCAGACCGCGATCATCATCCGCGTCATGGTGACCGCGGTGACGATGGTCGTCAGAATGCCGAGCGCGAGCGAAACGGCGAAGCCGCGCACCGGGCCCGACCCCAAGAAATAGAGGATCGCCGCCGCGACGAACATTGTGACATTGGAGTCGACGATGGTCGCAAAGGCGCGGTTGAAGCCCGCGTCCAGCGAGGCGAGGATCGAGCGCCCGCCATGCTGCTCCTCGCGAATACGCTCATAGATCAGCACGTTGGAGTCGACCGCCATGCCGATCGTCAGCACGATTCCGGCGATGCCGGGCAGCGTCAGCGTCGAGCCGAGCAGCACGAGGCCGGCGAAAATAAAGGCGATATGGACGAACAGCGCCAGATTGGCGAAGATTCCGAACACGCCATAGGTGATGAGCATATAGACGACGACGAGGCCGGCGCCGACATAGGCCGCGCGCTTGCCGGCGTCGATCGAATCCTGGCCGAGGCCGGGGCCGACGGTACGCTCCTCGATGATGTCGAGCTTGGCGGGCAGGGCGCCGGCGCGCAGCAGGATCGACAGATTATTGGCCTGCTCGACCGTGAAATGGCCGGAAATCTGGCCGGAGCCGCCGGTGATCGGCTGCAGGATGCGCGGCGCCGAGATCACCTTATTGTCGAGCACGATGGCGAACAGCCGGCCGACATTCTTGGAGGTCACTTCGCCGAATTTCTGCGCGCCGCGAATGTTGAAGCGGAAATTGACCACCGGCTCGCCGCCGCGCTGCTGGTCGAAACCCGGCTGGGCGTCGGTCAGATCCTCGCCCTGCACCATGATCTGCTTCTCGATGGCGATCTTGCCCTGCTGGTCGACCTGGTCGAGCTCCTCGAGCTCGGACTGGCTCTGGCCCGGCTCGGCGACGAGGCGGAACTCCAGCTTGGCGGTCTGGCCGAGAATGGTCTTGAGCTGCTCGGGGTCCTGGAGGCCGGGCACCTGCACGATGATGCGGTCGTCGCCCTCGCGCTGAATGCTGGGCTCGCGCGTGCCGAGCGCGTCGACGCGGCGGCGGATGACCTCGATCGACTGGTCGACGGCGTGGCGGACCTTGTCGGTCACGCCGGAGTCGGTGACGACGATCTGGACCAGTCCGTCGCCCGAATCGCGCACCTCCAGCGGCGCCGAGCCGCCGATTTTGGCGCCGGCGAAACTATGGATCAGATTGCGGAATTTCGGCAGCACCTTGGCGCGGTCGGCGGCGTCCGGGATGCGCAGCTGCACGCCGCGCGCCTGTGCGCCAATGCCGCCGGTGATGGCGACCTTCTCCTCGCGCAGGATGCGGCGGACGTCGTCGCGCAGATTGGTGACCTGCGTGTGAAGCACCGAGGCCTTGTCCACCTCGAGCATGACATAGGAGCCGCCCTGAAGGTCGAGGCCGAGCACGATGGTGCGCGGCTGCGCCCAGGAGGGGAGGGCGGCGGACAGCGACTTCAAGCTCGCCGGCGCGAGCATGCTCGGGACGACGACGAGAACGGCGGCGAGCGTCAGCGCCAGAATCGCGATGATCTTCCAGGTGGCGAAGCGCAGCATGGATCGTCGGTCCTGTGAGGCGGTCCAGAGGGGCCCGGCGCCGGGGATCGGCGGCCGGGAGGGGATGGGGGCGTCGGCGCGTCGCTCGTTTTAGCGCGAGGCGGCCTGATCCTTCACCGGCTCGCCCTTGGCGCGCACCTCGGTAATGGCCTGGCGCAGCACGCGCACGCGAATGTTCTGGGCGATCTCGACCTCGACCTCGGCGTCGTCGACCGTCTTGGTCACCTTGCCGATCAGCCCGCCGCTGGTGACGACGGTGTCGCCGCGCCGCACATTCTTGAGCGAGTCCTTCTGCTCCTTCGTGCGGCGCGCCTGCGGCCGCAGCACGATGAAATAGACGATCAGAGTGACGAACAGCAGCGGGACGATCTGCGTGATCATGTCGGGAGCCGGCGCCACCGGGGGCGCGCTCGTCTCCGGTGCCGCCTGCACCGTGGCGCTGGGCGGAACCGGCGGGGCCATGGGGGCCGCGGGAAGCGGAGGAGCGGCGGGGACGGGCGGAGCGGGAGGCGTCGCCGCGGGGGCGTCGGTCTGGGCTTGGGCGGTCTGGGCTTGGGCGGTCTGGATCAATTTCATGTTCGATCTCTTGGAATCGGCGCGCGCGCCTTCGTGCCGGCAGGAAGCCGCCTTGCAACGGGCGCGGACTATAGCCGGCCCCATTCCGAAATCAATGGCGGCAGGCGTCGCGTCGCTTCGCCTAGGGCGATAGGAATTGGGCGAGGTCTGTGCGACAACTCACAGCCGGCGGCCTCGGCGGGGGATTAAGTCGCTTCTCGGAAGCATCGGGGCGGAGAGGCTCTGCGCGCTTCACAGCGAAGGTGAGGAGAAATCCGATGTTGCACAAATTATCGCTCGTCGTCGCTCTGGGCGCCGCGCTCGCGCTGCCGTCCGAGGCGTTTGCTCAGCATTATGGCGGCGGCGGCCATGGCGGCGGCGGCCATGGCGGCGGCGGCGGTTGGCACGGCGGCGGCGGCGGCTGGCACGGCGGCGGCGGCGGCTGGCACGGCGGTGGCGGCGGCTGGCATGGCGGTCCGGGCTGGCGCGGCGGGCCGGGCTACGGCGGACGCGGTCGCTTTTGGCATGGGCGTTGGTATGGCTACGGGGTCGGGCCGTGCTGGCGTTGGGCCGGCTATTGGGTCTGGGCCTGCTACTGAGGGCCAATCCCGCTCGGCGCCGTCAGGCGCCGAGCTCGCGGGCGAGGCCGCGCATGAAGTCGACGCAGGCGGCGAGCTCGGCCACTTCGATATATTCGTCCGGCTGATGCGCCTCGTCGATGCGGCCCGGGCCGCAGATCACGCTCGGAATGCCTGTCTGCTGGAAATGTCCGGCCTCGGAGGCATAGGGCACGGCGATGGTGCGATTGGCGCGCGCCAGCCGTAGCGCCAGCGTCTCCGCCGGCGAGCCCGGCTGCGGCGCGAGGCCCGGAACCTCGACCTCCATCCGCGTCTCGATCCCGGTTCCGGGAAAGGGCGCGAAATAACGCTCGGTCAGCTCCGCGGAATAGGCGGCGAGCCGCTCCTCGACGATTTTCTCGGCGTTCGTCCCTGGCACGCCGCGAATCTCCCAGTGGAACGCGCAATCCTTGGCGACGATATTGCGCGCCGTCCCGCCCTCGATCACGCCGATATGCAGGGTCGAGTAGGGCGGGTCGAAGCGGCCGGTGGGGTCGCCCGCCGCGACCAGCTCCTCCCCGATTCGCAGCAGTTCCGCGCCGAGCAGCAGAGCCGTATGCACGGCGCTGACGCCGCGATGCAGATTGGCGGAATGGATCTCGAAGCCACGCACCGTGGTGACGAAGGTCGTCACGCTCTTATGCGCGTCGGCGACCTGCATGGAGGTCGGCTCGCCGATGACGGCGGCCGCCGGCCGCGGCAGGTCGTGGCCGAGGCGTCCCAGCAGATCGAGCGGCCCGAGGCAGGTGGTCTCCTCGTCATAGCTCAGGAAGATGTGGATCGGGCGCGCGAGCCCGGCCGCCTTGAACTCCGGAATCATCGCCAGGCAGACGCCGGCGAAGCCCTTCATGTCGACGGCGCCGCGACCGAGCAGCCGATCGCCCTCGCGGCGCAGAGTGAAAGGATCGGCGGCCCAGCTCTGCCCCGTGACCGGAACCACATCCGTATGGCCGGAGAGCACGACGCCGCCTTCTATCGGCGGGCCGATCGTCGCGAACAGCGCCGCTTTGTCTCCTTTTGCGTTGGGCGCCCGGATAAAAGGCACGCCCTGCTCACGCAAATAGGATTCGACGAAGTCGATGAGCGCCAGATTGGACTTGGAGCTCTCGGTGTCGAAAGCGACGAGCCGGCCGGTCAGCTCGATCGCGCGCTCGATGGTCGACATGTCCCGCTGCGCCATGTGGCCGGCTCAGTTGAGAGTCGGCTTGGAGAGCGGGCTGTCCAGCGAGAAGGCCGGCACTTCTATGTCGAAGGTCTCGCCGTGGGGGGTGATCATCGTATAGCTTCCCTTCATCAGTCCCGAGGGCGTCGAGAGCGGACAGCCAGAGGCGTAGCGGAACGTCTCGCCGGGCTCGAGAACCGGCTGCTCGCCCACGACTCCGGGCCCTTTCACTTCTTCCCGACGCCCATAGGCGTCGATGATGATCCAATGGCGTGACAGCAATTGGACACGTTCTTTGCCGAGATTGGCGATCTCGATCGTATAGGACCAGACGAAACGATCGTTGGCGGGGTCCGACTGCTCGGGCAGGAAGTCGGGCAGCGCGGTGACCTGAATGTCGCGTGTGACAGATATATACATGGGGCCTACTCTAGGACGCGGCGCGTCGAAGGTGAATGTGGATTGCGCCGGCGCTTGCTGTAAAAGCAGGCGCCGGCCCGCCTCCGTGTAGCAAAATCTGTGACATAATTGACACGGGTCAAGGAAAAGCCTTTCAATCGCGCGTGCGCTCGATTGCCCGCGTCGCCGCCGACGCGTAGCTTCGGCATAGGGAAAACTTCCCGAGCGACGAACTGGTGGCGATGCGTCGATTTTCTCTCCGCAGCCTATTGGCGGCCTTCGCCCTGGCGATTCAGGCGCTGACGGCCGTCTATGCGTTCGGCGCGCCGCCGGCTGGCGCGCATGGCCGCGGCGACTCGGCCTATTGCGAGGCGATCGGCGGCTCCAGCGATCGACGCGCGCCGATCGGCGGCCATAGGGACGCCGGCGCCTGCCTCGCCTGCCAGCTCTGCCTCGGCGAATTTTCGCCTTTCCTTCCTTATTCCGGGGCGGCCCACTCCCCGAGCCCGCGCGGCGTCGCCGCGGCGGAATGGGCGTCCGGCGCGACGATCGGCTTCGGCTTCGGCGTCGCCCATGCGCACAGAGCCCGCGCGCCTCCCGCCTTTACCTGACGCTGCGGCCAGAGGTCGGCGGCGCGAGCCTTCGAGGCGATTCCGTCGCGACGCGGTCAGCGTCGCCGGACAATCCCCCCTGTCGAACACCCATCATCGTCGAGAATAGTCGCGCTGGCCCTCGAGAGCCGTCGGCCGCGACCGAACGAGAAGCGCCCGCCCGAAGGCGCAGGAGGTCCAGAATGAACGATCGTTTCCATTTGCTGCGCGGCGTCTCCGCCTGCGCGCTGGTCTTTTCTCTCGCCGTCGGCTCGGCGCGCGCGCAAGAGGCTCTGCCCTCGATCGACATCGCGGGAGATCAAAATGCCGGGCAGGGACAAGGTTCCGGGCGCGGGCCCGAAGCGCCTGTCCGCCGCGCGATTCCCGACAATATTCCCGCCGTGGTGGAGAGCGTCACGCGCGCCGACATCGATCGCACGGTCAATGTCATGACGACCGCCGAGACGATGAAATATCTGCCGAGCGTGCTGGTGCGCGAGCGCTTCATCGGCGACCGCAACGGCATATTGCAGACGCGCGTGAACTCGCCGATCGCCGGCGCGCAGAATCTCGTCTACGCCGACAATATGCTGATCTCGAACCTGTTCGGCAACAGCTTCAGCACGGCGCCGCGCTGGGGCATGGTGTCGCCCGGAGAGATTGACCGTATCGACCTGATCTACGGCCCGTTCTCGGCCCTCTACCCCGGCAACTCGCTGGGCGGCGTCATGACCATCACGACGCGCATGCCGGAGCAGTTCGAGGCGCATTTCTCCGGCAACGCCGGTCTGCAGCCCTATTCACTCTATGGCTCGAAGGAGACCAATCTCGCCGGCGACATGAATTTTCTCGTCGGCGACAAGATCAATGATTTCTCCTTCTGGGCGAGCTACGACCGGCTCGACGCTCAGGGCCAGTCGCAGACCTTCCCGGGCGGCAATGTCAAATCGGGCTCGGGCACGCCGATCCTCGGCGGCTATGCCGACACCGATCAGGCCGGCAATCCGCGCTTCGTCGGCGGCGCCAATCAGGCCGACCATTCCGAGCAGCATATGGCGAAGATAAAGCTCGACTATGAGCTATTGCCGAAGGTCCATGCGACCTATCAGCTCGGTTTCTGGTCGCTGATCGACAACACCTATCCGACCACCTACATCACCGACAAGAACGGCGTGCCGATCTACAATACGCAGAACGGCAATGTGCAGATCGGAAATGCGGTCTTCCCCTTCACCGTCAATCCGAGCCATGGCAACGCCTCGCATCTGATGCAGGCGCTCTCTTTGAAGTCCGACACCAAGGGCGTCTTCGACTTCGACGTCTCGGGCACGTCCTATAATTTTCTGCGCGACTACAACAATACGGCCAAAGCCTATGGCCTGCTGCCCAACGCCGCGGGAACCTCCTATTCGATCAATCCGAGGGGGTCGAACGTCAATCAGACCGGCAGCTTCTGGCACACATTCGACATTCGCGGGATATGGCGTCCCGAATGGACCGATCTCGGCAAGCACGAGGTCTCGGTCGGCGCGCATTGGGACATTTATTCGCTGGCGCAGACGCAGACCAACACCAATGTCTTCACCGACAATTACTACAACTCCATTCAGGCGATAAATCTCGGCAAGACAGAGACCAAAGCGCTCTATCTGCAAGACGTCTGGTGGATCGCGCCGCAGTGGAAGGTGACCTTGGGCGGGCGCGAGGAATTCTGGAGCGCCTTCGGCGGCGTCAACAACACGCTCGGCCAGAATTATGCGTCGAGCTTCGCCGGCTATCCGCCCGTGCTGGTCACGCCGCCGACGCTGCCCGCCGTCGCGAAATCGGCCTTCTCGCCCAAGGCGGCGATCGAATATCAGCTGTTCCCCGATTTCACGCTGCGCGGCTCGATCGGACGCTACTATCGCTTCCCCACAGTGCTCGAGCTGTTCCAGAACATCTCCGGGCCCAATTCGACCTCGATCAGCAATCCGACGTTGCAGCCGGAGAGCGGCACCTCCTATGATCTGACCGGCGAATATGTGACCGAAAATGTGTTCGACGGCCTCATCGGCCAGGCGCGGCCGCGCATCTCGCTGTTCTTGGACAATCGTTGGGGCGCGATCGTCTCGCAGACCGACTACTCCACCGGCATAGGCGTGTCGCAGAACTCCAACGTCGGCAAGGCCGTCTTCCGCGGCGTCGAAGCCGCCGTCGTGCTGAAGGACGTCGTCTGGCAGGGGCTCGACTTCAACGGCAGCGTGACCTTCACCGACGCCAAGGTGGTGTCCGACTATCAGCAGCCCTGGGTGCAGGGGATGCAATATCCGCGCATTCCGCGCATCCGCATCCGCGGCGTCGTCTCCTATGCGCCGACCGAGGAGTTCTCCGTCGCGGCGGGCGTGCGCTATGCGACGGGCGCCTTCGTCAGCCTCAACAACAACGACTTCAATCACGACAATTACGGCAGCGTCGACAGCGAATATCTCGTCTTCGACGCCAAGGCGACCTACAAGCTCACCAAGGAATGGACGCTCAACGCCGGCGTCGACAACATCGGCCGCTGGAAATATTACGTCAATCCGAACCCCTATCCGCAGCGCACCTATTTCCTCGGTCTGAAATACGACTTCGGCGGCCCGGCGGCCGGCATGTTCTCCGATGTGAAGCTCGGCGCGAAATAGCGCGCCTTCCGTCCGAGCGACGCGATTGGTCGCGTCGCGATCGAACAAGCGGCGGGGAGCGGATGCTGCGGCGCATCACATTCCCCGCCACTCGGTCTCTTGCCTCGCGGGGTGAACTACGACAGACTCTCGCCCCGTCGCAGGCAGGAGCATTCATGCGGAGTCTGGCCAGCATATTGCTGTTTTCGTTGGCGTTGGCCGTTCAGGCCATTGCGCCGGCGACGGCAGGGCTCGTCCAGTCCTCGCTCGGTCCGGGGCAGATTTGCGCGACTCTCGCCGATGTCTCGGCCGCGACTGTCTCATCCACGACTGTGTCCACTGTCTTGGGCGCGACTGTCTTCGGCGCGACCTCGGCCACGCCGGCGGGCCATGACGAGGCGGGGCCTCGGCTCTGCGATCTCTGCGCTCTGTGCTGCGGCGGAGCGGCTCCGCCGGCGGCGCATCCCGAGATCGCGGGCGTCGCTTCGCCGGACTGGGCCTTTGCCGAATGGGCGGCGACTCTCCCCCGTGTCGAGGTGTTCCGGCCCGATCACGCGCGGCGGGCGCGGGCGCCGCCTCTCTCCATCTGACTTTCAGACCGACGCCGACCGCCCGTATCGCGCGCGGGCCCGGCAATCGTTTCGAAAAAGTTGATGCGGCGCAAAATGCGGCGCGGGGAGGGGAAAAGTGTTTCGATTTTCGATGAGCAGTCGCGCCGGGGTCGGCGCGTTCTTTCGTGACTTTCTGCGGACTCTCGCCGGCGAGCGTCGCGCCTTCGGCGTGTTCGAGACGCGCGGCGCGATCGTCGTCCCGCTGCTGCCGCAGAGCGAGGCGGCGAAAGAGCCGCTGCCGCAGCCCATTGTGGCGGCGCGGCGCAGCGGCCGTTTGATCGACCTCGAGCGTCGCGCCAAATTCGGCCAATTCGGCTCCTGACGGAGCCTCAGCCGCGCGCGGCGGCGAGGCCGCGCGCCAGATCGTCGATGAGATCGTCGGCGTCCTCGAGCCCGACCGAGAGACGCAGCAGCCCGTCGCCGACGCCGATGCGCGCCCGCGCCTCCGGCGTCAACCGCTGATGCGTCGTCGTCGCCGGATGGGTGACGAGGCTCTTGGCGTCGCCGAGATTATTGGAAATCTTGACGATCTCCAGCGCGTTGGCGAGGCGGAAGGCCGCGGCCTTGCCGCCCTCGACATCGAATGTCACCAGCGTGCCCCCGCCCGACATCTGCCGCCGCGCCAGCGCCGCCTGTGGATGATCGGCGCGGAAGGGGTAGAGCACGCGGGCTATCCCCTTCTGCTCGGCGAGGAAATCGGCGATTTTCGCGGCGCTCGCCGTCTGCTGCGCGACGCGCAGCGGCAGCGTCTCCAGCGCCTTCAGCATGGTCCAGGCGTTGAAGGGCGACAGCGCCGGGCCGGTCTGGCGCAGGAAATTGTGGATATTCTCCTCGATCAGCGCCTGCGAGGCCAGAATGACGCCGCCGAGGCAGCGGCCCTGGCCGTCGATATGCTTCGTCGCCGAATAGACGACGACATCTGCGCCCAGCTCGAAGGGTTTTTGCAGCAGCGGCGTCGCGAAGACATTGTCGACGACGAGCCGCGCGCCCGCCTCATGGGCGATGTCGGCGATGGCGCGAATGTCATAGATTTCGAGGCCGGGATTGGTCGGGCTCTCGAGGAAGAAGAGCTTGGTCTCCTCGCGGACGGCGGCCTTCCAAGCCGCGAGATCGGACCCGTCGACCAGCGTCGAGGCGACGCCGAAGCGCGGCAGCAGGTCTTCCACCACATAGAGGCAGGAGCCGAACAGCGCCCGCGCCGCGACGATATGGTCGCCGGCGCGAAGCTGCGCGAGCAGGGCGGCGGTGACGGCGGCCATGCCGCTCGCCGTGGCGCGCGCCGCCTCGGCGCCCTCGAGCAGGCACATGCGCTGCTCGAACATCGCCACGGTCGGATTGGAGAAGCGCGAATAGATGAAGCCCGGCGCCTCGCCCTTGAAGCGCGCCTCGGCGGCCTCCATCGTCGGATAGGCGAAGCTCTGCGTGAGGAACATCGCCTCGGATAGCTCGCCGAATTGGGAGCGCAGCCCCCCGCCATGCACGAGCTCTGTGGCGGGACGCAGCTTCTTCTTGTCGTCGCTCAATTTTCGTCTCCCCGTGCGGCGCGAGAGACGCGCCACTGCGGCAAAAAAAGCGGATTTCACGAGGAAACCCGGCCTTTTAGCGCCTTTATTTTTCGTGGCGGCAAGCCGGCCGGCTCAAAGAACCACGTGTTCGTTAAACAGAATGCGCCGAAGGACGCGGCCAAGTCAACCTCCACTCGACCTCGCCAGTCGATCTCGACAGCGACCTTGGCGCCCTCGGCGCCTTTGTGGTTTTCTCTCTCCACCGAGACGCGCGACGTGTAATGTCCCGCGGCGAAAGCACGAACCCGATGGAGACCCGATGGCGCCCGCGCCGACCGCCGCCGCCGCCGCTTACGGCGTGCTGTCCTGCGAGCAGATTCGCGAATTGGCGGCAGCGGGCGCGATTCGCGCGACGCGGCCGATCGAGGACGGCCAGCACCAGCCGGCGAGCCTTGACCTGCGCCTCGGGCCCAAGGCGTATCGCGTGCGGGCGAGCTTTCTGCCCGGCAAGCGCCGCAGCGTCGAGGCGCTGCTGGCCGAGCTGACCTATGACGAGATCGATTTGGACGGCGTGGGCTCCGTGCTCGAGCGCGGCTGCGTCTATGTGATCCCGCTCCTGGAGAGCCTCGATTTGCCGCCAGATATTTCCGGCGTCGCCAACCCCAAGAGCTCGACCGGCCGGCTCGATATTTTCACCCGCCTCATCACCGACGACACGGAAATCTTCGACCATGTGGCGGCCGGCTACCGCGGGCGGCTCTACGCGGAGGTCTCGCCGCGCAGCTTCAGCGTGCGCGCGCGGCAGGGCTCGCGCCTCGATCAGCTGCGCCTTCGCCGCCGCGATCTGAAGGCTGAGCTGACCCTCTCCGACGCGGCGCTCACGGCGGAGCACGGGCGCGCGCCGCTCGCCGACGGAGAGCTGACCTTGCGTGATGGCCTGATCCTGCGCGTCGCGCTCGACGGGCTCGGCGACGTCGTCGGCTTTCGCGCGCAGAAGCATACGGATGTGATCGACGTCGATCGCGTCGATCATTACGCCGTCGAGGACTATTGGGAGCGGCTCACTCCGCGGCGCGGCCGCAAGCTCATCCTCGATCCGAACGAGTTCTACATTCTCGCCTCGCGCGAGCGCATTCGCATCCCCTCGCATCTCTCGGCCGAGATGATGGCGATCGACCCCGCCATGGGCGAGTTCCGCGTCCATTACGCCGGCTTTTTCGATCCGGGCTTCGGCTATGGCGAGGCCGGGCGGCCGGGCAGCCGCGCCGTGCTGGAGGTGCGCAGCCATGACGTGCCCTTTATTTTAGAAGACGGGCAGGTGATCGGCAGGCTCGTCTACGAGCCCATGGCCGCCGAGCCGACGATTCTCTACGGCCAAAGCGGGGTCTCCAATTACCAGGGCCAGGAGCTGAAGCTCTCCAAACATTTCAAGGCGCCGTGAGCGCGACAGAGCGTCGCCTCGCTTTTCGTCGAGAAACTGCAATAGTTCGATGAGACAAGATAGTCGGCGGTCAAGGCGAAGCGATCACGTCGCGTCAGGTCTCGCGGTGAGATGCGGAGCCGATCTCGAACGCTAGATGTCGTGAAATGGACGAAGGCATGGCCGAGGCCCATTCCATCATCGACGCCGCAGGCCTCGAGGCCTTGCTCGAGGCTTTGCGTGGGCAGGGCTATTCGCTCATCGGCCCCACCGTGCGCGATGCGGCGATCGTCTATGACGAGATCGCGACTTTGGACGATCTTCCGCGCGGCGTCGGCGACGAGCAGGATGGCGGCCATTATCGCCTCACGCGTCGCAACGACGAGGCGCTGTTCGGCTATGTCGTCGGGCCGCAATCCTGGAAGAAGCTGCTGCATCCGCCCGTGCTGCGCCTGTGGAGCGCGCGGCGCGAGGGCGACGAATTGCGCGTCGAGGCCGAGCCCGATCGCGAAGAGAAATTCGCTTTCATCGGCGCGCGCTCCTGCGAGCTGCACGCCATCGCCATTCAGGACCGTGTCTTCCTCGGCGGCGCCTATGTCGACTCGCATTATCAGGCGCGGCGCGAGCAGGTTTTCATCGTCGCGGTGAATTGCGGCGTCGCCGGCGGCGCCTGCTTCTGCGTCTCGATGGATACGGGCCCGAAGGCGACGATGGGTTTCGATCTCGCGCTGACCGAGATCGTCGCCAGCCGCTTTTTCCTCGTCGAGGCGGGGACGGAGGCGGGCAGGGCGCTGCTCGACACGCTGCCGCATCGCGCCGCGACCATCGACGAAATCGCGAACGCCGAGGCGATCCTCGCTGGGACGGCGGCCAATATGGGCCGCAGCCTGGAGGCAGGCGATGTGCGCGAGCTGCTCGCGCGCAATCTCGACCATCCGCGCTGGGACGATGTCGCCGCGCGCTGCCTCGCCTGCACCAATTGCACAATGGTCTGCCCGACGTGCTTTTGCACGAGCGTCGAGGACGCCAGCGATCTCGCCGGCGTCGAAAGCGCGCGCTCGCGGCGCTGGGATTCCTGCTTCACGCTGGATTTCTCCTATATTCACGGCGGCAGCGTGCGGCAAAGCGTGAAATCGCGCTATCGCCAATGGATGACGCATAAGCTCTCCACCTGGCACGACCAGTTCGGAAGCTCGGGCTGCGTCGGCTGCGGACGCTGCATCGTCTGGTGTCCTGTCGGCATAGACCTCACCGAGGAGGCGCGCGCCATTCGCGAGACCGACGCGCAGAAAGGCGCGACATGATCGAGACCATCGAGCATATCGTTGAAGAGCATCGGTTTTTCGCCGGAATGGATGCTGGCTTCGTTCGACTTGTTTCCGGCTGCGCCAAGAATGCGCGCTTCGATCCGGGACGATATCTCTTCCACGAAGGCGATGGCGCCGATTGGTTCTATCTGCTGCGCAATGGACGCGTGGCCGTAGAGCTGCGCGATCCCGCGCGCGGCGCCGTGACCGTGCAGACGCTGCATGAAGGCGAGCTCTGCGGCCTCTCCTGGCTCGTGCCGCCCTATCGCTGGACCTATGACGCGCGCGCGATCGATCTCGTCCGCGCCATCGCCGTCGACGCGGCCTGCCTGCGCCGCAAGAGCGAGGCCGATCCGCGGCTGGGCTATGAGATGATGAAACGCTTCATGCCGCCGCTGGTCGAGCGATTGCAGGCCGCGCGAATGCAGATGATCGACATTTATGGCGCCCATGACTGACGCATTTTCCGCGGCGAGCAGCGCCGATCCCCTAATTTCGCCCATGATTCCGCGCGTCGCGCGCATCGTGAAGCGAAGGCGCGAGATCGCCGATGTCGTGACGTTGGAAATCGACGGCGGCGCTTTCGATTTCGCGCCGGGGCAGTTCAACATGCTCACAGCCTTCGGCGTCGGCGAGGCGGCGATCAGCGTCAGCGGCGATCCGGCGGACAGCGCGCGTCTCATTCATACGATCCGCGCCGTCGGCGCCGTGTCGCGCGCGCTCACCGAATTGCATCCGGGCGAGCCGATCGGCCTGCGCGGACCCTTCGGGCGCGGCTGGCCGATGCAGGAGGCGGAAGGCCGCGACGTTATCGTCGTCGCCGGCGGCCTCGGCCTCGCGCCGCTGCGGCCGGCGCTCTATCGCCTGTTCGCCGAGCGCGAGAAATATGGCCGCATCGTGCTGCTCTTCGGCGCGCGCAGCCCGCAGGATATGCTCTTTCGCGACGAGCTCGAGCAATGGCGCGGCCGTCTCGACGTCGAGGTGGAGGCGACGGTCGATCATGCGCGCGGCGACTGGCGCGGCAATGTCGGCGTCGTCACATCGCTGATCTCTCGCGCGCGCTTCGATCCGTCGCGCGCGCTCGCCATGCTCTGCGGGCCGGAGATCATGATGCGCTTCGTCGCCAATGCGTTCCTCCAGATGGGCGTCCCGCCAGAGCGCGTCTATCTCTCCATGGAGCGCAATATGAAATGCGCGATCGGCTGGTGCGGCCATTGCCAATTCGGGCCGGTGTTCATCTGCCGCGACGGACCGGTGTTCCCCTATTCGCAATTGCGCGGTCTGCTCGCGAAGAAGGAAATCTGACGATGAGCGCGCAACATCACGCGCCGCGCCTCGCCGTGTGGAAATTCGCCTCCTGCGACGGCTGCCAGCTCAGCCTGCTCGATTGCGAGGACGATCTGCTCGCCGTGGCGCAGGCGCTCGACATCGCCTATTTTCCCGAGGCGACGCGCGCGCCGATCCGCGGGCGTTACGATCTCTCGCTCGTCGAAGGCTCCATCACCACGCCGCATGACGCAGAGCGCATTCAGGAGGTGCGGCGACGCTCGCGCGCGCTCGTCGTCATCGGCGCCTGCGCGACGGCCGGCGGCATACAGGCTTTGCGCAATTTCGCCGATGTGCGCGACTATGCGTCCATCGTCTATGCGCGGCCGGATTATATCCATACGCTCGCGACGTCGACGCCGATCGCCGATCATGTGACGGTCGATTTCGAGCTGCGCGGCTGTCCGATCGACAAGGGCCAGCTGATCGAGGTGATCTCGTCCTTTCTCGCCGGCCGCAAGCCCGCGACGCCGGCGCATAGCGTCTGCCTGCAATGCAAGCTGAAGGGCAATGTCTGCGTTATGGTGGCGCATGGGACGCCGTGCCTCGGGCCCGTCACGCATGCGGGCTGCGGTGCGCTGTGTCCGTCTTACGATCGCGGCTGCTACGGCTGCTTCGGTCCCATGGAGACGCCCAATGCGCCTTCGCTGAGCGCGCGGCTCTCGGCGCTCGGCATGGACGAGGAGGCGCTGCGCCGCGTCTATCGCACGTTCAACGCCGACGCCGATGCGTTCCGCGAGGAGAGCGAGCGGCATGACGACTAGAACCATTTCGGTCGGCGCGCTGGCGCGGGTCGAGGGCGAAGGCGGGCTCGAGATCGTCGTGCGCGATGGCGTGATGAAGAGCGCGGCGCTGAACATTTTCGAGCCGCCGCGCTTCTTCGAGGCGTTGATCCGCGGGCGCGCCTATTCCGAGGCGCCGGACATAGCAGCGCGCATCTGCGGCATTTGTCCGGTCGCCTATCAGATGAGCGCCGTGCATGCGATGGAGGATGCGCTCGGCGTCCGCGTGACCGGGCCGCTGCGCGATCTGCGGCGTCTGCTCTATTGCGGCGAATGGATCGAGAGCCATATGCTGCATGTGCATATGCTGCATATGCCGGATTTTCTCGGCTATGCCGGCGGCGTCGAGATGGCGCGCGACCATGGCGACGTCGTGCGGCGCGGCCTCGCCATCAAAAAGGCCGGCAATGAGATCATGACGCTCGTCGGCGGGCGCGAGATTCATCCGATCAATGTGCGCGTCGGGGGCTTTTATCGCGCGCCGCGCAAGCGTGAGCTGCATGCGCTCGCGGAGCGGCTCGAGCGCGCGCTCGAGCAGGCGCTGGACGTCGTGCGCTTCGTCGCCGGATTCGACTTCCCCGATTGCGCGCGTGACTATGTCTTCGTGTCGCTGCGCCACCAGGACGAATATCCGTTCAACGAGGGACGCATCGTGTCGAGCCGCGGGCTCGATATCGCGGCGAGCGCGTTCGACGCGCATTTCGAGGAATTCCATGTCGAGCGCTCCACCGCGCTGCATGCGCGCATGCGTCATGGCGGCGAGGCCTATCTCACCGGCCCGCTCGCGCGCTATGCGCTGAATTTCGCGTCTTTGTCGCCGCTCGCGCAGCAGGCGGCGCGTGAGGCCGGGCTCGGGCCGGCTTGCGCCAATCCCTATCGCAGCATCATCGTGCGCGCGGTCGAGACCGTCTATGCACTGGACGAGGCGCTGCGCATCATCGCGCGCTATGAGGAGCCGGACGCGCCCTTCGTCGCGATCGAGCCTCGCGCCGGCGTCGGCTTCGCCGCGACGGAGGCGCCGCGCGGCATGCTCTATCATCGCTACCGCCTCGAGGCCGACGGCGCGATCGCCGAGGCGGTCATCACGCCGCCGACCTCGCAGAATCAGGGGATGATCGAGGAGGATCTGAAGAGCCTCGTCGGCGGCTTTCTCGATCTGCCGGAGGAGGAGCTGCGCCATCGCTGCGAGCAGACGGTGCGCAATCACGATCCCTGCATTTCCTGCTCGACGCATTTTCTGCGGCTCCATATCGATCGGGGCTGAGATGGCGGATTCGATCGGTCGTCGCATCCTTTTGTGCGTCGGCAATCCAGATCGCGGCGACGACGCCATCGGGCGCCGCGTCGGCGTTCTGCTCGGCTCTCTGGCGCCGCTCGAGCGCGTCGAATGCGACGGAGAGGCGACGCGCATCCTCGCGGCGCTCGAGGGCGCGCGAGCCGCGATCATCGTCGACGCATCTTTTTCCGGCGCGCCGCCAGGCACGGTGCGCCGCTTCGATCTCGACAGCGAGCCGGCGCCGCTCTGCGCCGATGTCGGCTGGTCGAGCCATGGCTTCGGCCTCGCCGAGGCGATCGGCCTCGGCCGCGCGCTCGGCGGGCTTCCCCCGGTTTGCGTTCTGTTCGCGATCGAGGGGGAGAGCTTCGCGCCGGGCGCGCCTTTGTCGGCGGGGGCGGAGGCGGGCGCCGCGGAGGCCGCGCGGCTGATCCTGGCGGAATTCTCGCCGGATCGGCGATCGGGCGGGCCATCATTGTCCACCGGAGGAGAAATCGCCGGACCCGAAAACGCCGGACCTTGCCCACAGGACAGAAAAACCCTATAGGATTAGCGCTCTTCAAGGCGGTTCGCGGGCGTAGTTCAGTGGCAGAACGACAGCTTCCCAAGCCCCGTAACTGAAGACAAATTCCCAATACAAAAACATGTAGATGCGTTGCGCCGTTGGACGACGCGCGGGACTTTTCGCGGGATTCCGCGCCTCGGCTCCGAGCCCCGACGAAAGCCCGGCGGCGGCCGGCGGGGTGAGACGCGAGAGCGCTCCCTTCACACGTGAGGGGGTCACCGGTTCAATCCCTGTGCCGTCCACCATTAAGAAGCTGATTTTCTTGGTGTCCTGAAAGCGGCCTTCTGGTGATCTGCGCACCTCGGCGCAGAACGACGCCGGAACATGACCGCTCGCCCCGTGGAAAACCCGTGGAATTTGTTCCCCGACTGTCCGGGTGATCGACCTTCGGACCTGATCTTAGGAGCGAGGGACTGCCTTGCTGCCATGACTGCGGCGATGGTCGGGCAGAACTCAAACCTGTAACCAGACCGTTATGAGCGGCGGTGCGGTAATGGACGGCTATGGTTTTCAACGCATCGCAAGTTCTCTTCCTGGCGGGCGTTCGCGCGCTGTTCGCTTTATGGGGTGCGCAGTGCGTGCGCCTACGCAAATCGGCTCCATTCGTCGAATACTTTCAATGAACGTGCCTCTCAATCTGCGAGGCGCGATATCGGCGCTACCATCGTAGATATCGTCGGGTCGCCAGCTAGGTCCTCTAACGCAACCGTATCAGTTGCTGTCTCAAGCAATTCAGGTTGACTAAATATTCTGAGTGCGTCAACCACGTCAACAACTGGAAAATCACGTCTTTCCATCAATATTTTGCATACCTCGCGGTCGATCGGTCTTGGTAAGTATACCTCCTTCGGAACCTGGGCATCTGCTTCAATAAATGCCTGCACAATTCTCCATCCCTCATAAAATATCTGCATAAAGTCTTGATCATGGTGAAGCGGACAGATGACGAGCTTCTTCCCTTCATCGAGGCGAATTTTGTCCGTTCGTCCTGCCCGGATAGGGACGATACCGATGCGCAGACCGGCGGCCCCTTCTAGTTGCGCCGGATTGATTTTGACTGACGTGCCAACCCATTGCTGGCTATTGATCGATCCGACGAAAAGGTCCGCTTTCCAGAGGCCTCTGATAGACCAAGGTAGCGCGAGCCTCGATGTCGGCCTCTTGAATGCCGCAGCCAGTATATTCAGGCGCGGTCGCAATTTGGCAGGCTGACCTTGAATGCCGGCCAGCACACGGGATTCATCCGTTAAAATATTTTTAGCCGTATCGATGAGTTGGATGGCGCCAGTTTTCTCAATGCCAAAGAGTATTGATCTTGGCGCAAGCGTTTTGATTCGGCAAAGTTTAATCGCATCGCTAATTCTCTCTAACACCCTAGAATCGCCATTGTTCATCGCATCATGGACGGCGTACTCGAAGCATATACCTACATCTCCATCTCCTGGACGATATAAACGCGGAAGCATTTTGAGCTTTATATTTTCAAATCCGCCAGCTTCCGCTGCGATCTCGTGCTTCAGGCCATAAAGAACTCCACTCAATATAGGCCTAACAACGGCCGTAAGAGCCAACACTTCATCTCCAACCGGATTTAGCTGAAGTTCCTTACGCACTTCCATCGCTGCGACCTCATGAATTATGTCGATGTCAGGATCCGCTGCGTCATCGAGGTGACCACGGGGTTGATTTGCTATCGGGCCTACTTATACCCAAAACGGGCTCGCGACTGTTATCTGCGGCTGACCGGAGCCGTTAGCACTGGGTCATATCCCCAATGCTCGAGCGATTCACGCGCGGCGAAACCATTCATGCCTGCAGCGTGGCCCTCGGGTGCCGGTTGCTGGACGTCAGCCAAAAGCCTCCTAATCCGTAAGCGCGAGGATGACCGGCATTGGATCGTGAAACCGGGACAACCTTTCGTCGGGGGTAATGACAACGATCATGGCGGTGAGGACCATCTCCTCAGTGCCGACCTCTCGCCGGCTGACGGTCGAATTCGGGAGGGTACGTCATGCGGACGCTGAATGTTGCGCCCCGGCCGGTCGTCAAAGTGAGCACATCCACCACCCCCTTTACGGGGGGTGAGATCGAGAATCCAGAGTATTTTCCATTAATTATGGTCGGCTCGACCCTATTTCCCAGGAAGTCGAGATTGGCCATCGCCAATGCCCGTTGGACCGAAGCCAATGGGATTTTGTCGAGCGTGTGATTTTGATATTCCGGCATCTGACTGATCACACGGGCCACGGCTGGCGGCACCATCACTGCTCCGCGGACGAAAATCTCTTTGGCTTCCCCTCCATCGAGGATGATCGGCAGCCCCAGGGGAACGCCGCCTCCAGCCTCGAAGTTCTGAAACCCGCCGATCAAGACCGTTCGTCCGCTCTGAATGTCTAAAACCCTCGCATCGACGATCGACAGCCGATTTTCGCTATCGTTAGCAAGCGTCACTCCCCAGCAAAGACCGATATCTCCGGACTCTGTGCCACCGTGGTATTCAGTTCGGCAGTCGACAGGTCGAACGACCGTGCTCAAAGCATCCCGCTTTGCTTGATTGCTCGTCCACGTGAAAAAAGCTGATGCACCCGAGACGAGCAGAGCAGTCGCCGCGATGGCGGTGTTGAAGCGTTCATGTGTCGATGATGGTTGCGCCACGTCGCTATCCTCGCACACGTTGGGATCTGCTTCGTACCCTGAGGGGGCCCTAATCTCATCCGCGGCCGTCGCTTCAAGACGTCCTTCCAGACCGAACGCGCTCGGAATTTGCGATCCCTTCGCCGATCTTCCGGACGACCTCTTTCAGTGCCCTTTCCGCGCTCTCGCGCATAGACGCTGCGCCACCCTCGCACGCGAATCCTGATCCCGCGTCTCCCTTGCCGAGGCCTTCGAAAGTCGAGCCGAAGAGGCGGCCGGCGGTTCCGTCTACCGTCGCTGTGGCAGTGATCCGCACCTCTGTCGCCATATTGGAAGACCAGAAGCCAGGCTCGACTCGCAGCCGACCGTCGAGGTTTTCGGCGCGCACGACGATCAGCCCGCGGGCACCGCGAGCGCGGAGCTGGTCGAGCGGCACTGGGCCGCCCACTTCTTCCACGTTTTCGACTAGGTTCGCGAGCGTGCCTCGAACGGACCCCTTGAAGCCGGCCGCAGCTTCGATCGGGAAGGAATGCGCCGAGCAGGCGTAATGATTCGGGCGGACGACCGTGTCGAGCTGGTCGCTCGCGACGTAGAGGAGGTATTTGCCGGGGAGTTTGTTGCGTGCCTATCCGGTTAAGGCATACACCCGCTAGATGTAGGGTGCTGCCACTCTCCTGAATAAAGCGCATCGAATGTCGGCGCGTCGACTTCGCCGGCGATCCCGAGCAACGAGCGGAAGGCGTTGAAGGGGTAGAAGCGCCGGTTGAAACGGAATGTGAACTCGTTGAGGTAGGCTTGCAGATGCTTCGCGCTGACGCCGTGATGAGTGCCGCTGAGCCAGGTCTTCAAGTTCGAGAAGACGAGATGGATGATCGGCAGAAACTCTTCGGCGACGTCCGGGTCGCCGCATTCGGCGATGGCGTGATGGTCGTAGCCGCGCTTCCGCAGGCTGGCGTAGGCGCTCCAATCGTCTGTCACCGTGAGCGTTCCCGGCGCGACGGCGCTTTCGACGAAGCCGCAGAGCTGTTCGGCGCTCCGGTCGGACACGACAGCAAGCCGGACACGCCCGGCGTAGCGTCCATCCTTCCGCGCGTCCTGCGTGGTCCCCGGCTTGCGATGGCGCACCTCGACGGCGCATGCGACGAGGACTTTGTGATGCACGCCACGGCCCTCGCCGCGCGTGCGTCCGCCGATCCATGTCTCGTCGACTTCGACATGTTGGCCGGGCCGACCACCGATCCTGTCCTGGTTGGGCCGCACCATTGCGGCGCGGAGCTTGTGCAGAAGGCCGAAGGCGGTCTCGTAACGCGAGAGCCCGAGCTGGCGTTGGAACTGCACGGCGGACATGCCGTTCGTCTGGCTGGCGACGAGATAAGCGGCCCAGAACCATGCGCTCAGCGGCGTGTGCGAGCGCTCCATGACGGTCCCTGCCGTCAACCCCGTCTGGCGGCGGCACTTGCGGCAAGTCAGGATGGCCGGCCGCGTGGCGATGCGAAACGGTTCGCCGACTTCCCCGCAATGAGGGCAGGTGAAACCCTCGGCCCAGCGGGCCTTTTCGAGATAGCTGGCGCACGCTGCGTCATCCGGAAAAAGCTGCTGGAATTCGGGGAGCGATTTCGGAAACGCCAGCCCCGCGCGGTCGAGAACGTCCATCGCCGCAACGCCTCATTCGATCGAAGACCACCGCCGAACTACATCTAGTGGGTGTATGCGTCAACCGGATAGGCACG
>NZ_DATBQF010000053.1:0-13337 GCF_036560965.1 Methylosinus sp.
AACGGGTGAAGGACATCGAGACGGTGACGGCGGAGCCCTTCGCCGGCCGCTATTCCCGCCCGGGCGAAACCGGCAAGGTGGAGTGGGCGATCGCCTGGACCCCGGCCGGGTTCGGCGAGGCCGACGGCTTCCTGCAGTCCTACTGCAACACCGTGCCGACGCCCGAAGGCGGGACGCACGAGGCGGGGCTGCGGGCGGCGCTGACGCGGGGGCTGAAGGCCTACGCCGAACTGACCGGCGAGAAGCGCGGCGGGCTGATCACCGCCGACGACGTGATCGCCCAGGCCGGCGCCCTGGTCAGCGTGTTTGTCGCCAACCCGGAGTTCCAGGGCCAGACCAAGGAGCGGCTATCGTCGGCCGACGCCCAGCGCCTGGTGGAGACGGCCCTGCGCGACCCCTTCGACCACTGGCTGACCGCCCAGCCGAAGGCCGCCACCGCGCTCCTCGAGTTCGTCATCGAGCGCGCCGAGGAGCGCCTGAAGCGCCGCCGCGACAAGGAGGTCGCCCGCGCCTCGGCGACCCGCAAGCTGCGCCTGCCAGGCAAGCTCGCCGACTGTTCATGCGGCAGCGCCGACGGCGCCGAACTGTTCATCGTCGAGGGCGACAGCGCCGGCGGGTCGGCCAAGCAGGCCCGCGACCGCCGCACCCAGGCGATCCTCCCTCTGCGCGGCAAGATCCTCAACGTCGCCCAGGCCACCACCGACAAGGCCGGCGGCAACAAGGAGCTGGCCGACTTGATGCTGGCCCTGGGGGTGCAGGGAAACGGCCGCTATCGCGAGGATGATCTGCGCTATGAGCGGATCATCATCATGACCGACGCCGATGTCGACGGCGCCCATATTCGCACGCTGATCCTGACCTTCTTCTATCGGCAGATGCCGCAGCTGATCGATCGCGGCCATGTGTTCATCGCCCAGGCGCCGCTCTACAAGGTGACCAAGGGCAAATCGACGCAATATTTGAAGGACGAGCGCGCGCTCGAGGATTATCTCATCGACTCGCTGCTCGACGGCGCCACGCTGCGCTGCGGCAATGGCGAAACCCGCGCCGGCAAGGATCTGCGCGCGGCGCTCGAGGACGCGCGCTCGTTCCGCAGCATCATGACCAGCCTGCATTCGCGCTACGACCGCAATGTCGTGGAGCAGACGACGATGGCCGGCGCGCTGCAATCGCCGTCGGACGAAGCGCATGCCAATGCGCAGGCCGCCGAAGTGGCGGATCGTCTCAATGCGATCGCGGAGGAGACCGAGCGCGGCTGGACCGGCGAATTGCGCGAGGGCGGCTATGTCTTCCGCCGCACTTTGCGCAGCGTCGCGCAAGCGGTGACGCTGGATGCGGCGCTGCTCGCCTCGAGCGAGGCGCGCAAGCTGCAGGAGCGCGCGGAGGCCTTGCGCGAGATTTTCTCCGGCCCCGCGGCGCTGACGCGGCGCAGCGACGAGACGCCGCTCTCCGGTCCGCTGGCTCTCTATGACGCAATGGCCGCGCAAGGCCGCAAGGGCCTCACCATCCAGCGCTACAAGGGCCTCGGCGAGATGAACGCCGAGCAATTGTGGGAGACGACGCTCGACCGCGAGGTGCGCTCGCTGTTGCAGGTGAGGGTGAAGGAGGCCGCCGAGGCCGAGGATATTTTCGTGAAGCTGATGGGCGATGTGGTGGAGCCCCGCCGCGAGTTCATCCAGGAGAATGCGCTGAACGTCGCGAATTTGGACGTGTGATGGCCTACGCCTTCACACGCCCCGGAGATCACCGTCGCTCGCATGGCGGAAACGGCGTCAGCTACCGTTCGGCCCTCCGTAAGCGGCGAGACGATGTTCGAAACCCAGACCTACGATAATCCCGCAGTTTTGCCGGCGGCTGCGCGCGAGCACTGGGAATTCATGGAGACGAACTCGGCCGCCGCGGTCATGCAGGCCGTTTGCACAGACGAGTGGAAAGACATAGTCGATGTCCTCTCGACCTATCGGCTGGTTCCGGAATTCTGGCTGAAGGCGGGCGGGAACCGCGGGGACATAGCCGCCCAGATCGACGGTCTGTTTTCCGCGCGCGGCTGGAAAGAAGCCCGTGTCGACCTCGAAACCACGGGCATCCTCTACGACAAGAACAGCAAGGTGATCGGAACGCTGCCGCCGGTAAGGCAGGAAGGCTACCTCGTCGACAACTTCAAGGGCCGCGTCGCCCTCGACGTGGAATGGAATGCGAAGGACGGCAATCTCGACCGGGATCTGGCGTCCTATCGATCGTGGTATGAGGCCGGCGTGATTTCCGCTGCGGTCGTCATCACGAAAGACCGCCCGCGCTTGCTGGCCTTGGCGCGTCGAATTTGGCGAGACTATGAGGCGACGCTTCCCGAGGACGACAGGACCGGCAAGCTTCCCATCGATCTGTCGACGTCCACGGTGACGGCTTTCGACAAAGCGCAAATGCGCGTGCGGCGCGGCGTCATGGGAACATGTCCTGTCCTCATCGTCGCGGCGACCGAGAATACGTGGGACGGGAATCCATACCGTTAGGCGGGAATGCGCTGCCTGCCCCTCGGCCTCATCCGCACATTGGCCTTGTTCAGAAGAGTCCTGACCCGCTGGATCGAATAGCCGGTCTCCTCGGCGAGCTCGCGGACGCTGCTGCCGCCGAAGTAACGGCGGCGGAGCTCGTCCGCCATGGCTGCGGCCACCTCTCCGCCGACATGGGAGTTGGGAACGAGCTCCGGCAACATTGCGCCGCCTTCGTACCCCTTGTGGACCTTGCCTCGAGGCGACATCTCCTCCGGCGATTCATCGCCCCAGACTGTCCAGCCCTTGCGCGGATAACGCGCGAACATCTCGAGATACGGACCGGGCGAGCAGGCTTGGATCAGGTCGTACTGCTCGTCTGGCTTGCGCGAGTGCTCGCGCTTGCGGGTCTCGATCATGTTGACCTGCGACCGGCCGGGCGCGAGCGTGCGCATCGATCCCTTGACGCCGAACAGCAGCAATTCCGTGACGTTTCGAAAATAGAACCCGACGCCGCGTCCGTCCGGTCCGCCGTCCTTCCGCCGCTTCGCCCAAACGATGTTGCTGACGTAGCGGAACCCCCATGCGTGCAGCACGTCGAGGCCGTCGGTGAGCAGCGCGTTCGGCACCCACAGATACAGATGGGCGTTGCGCGCGGTCACGGTGGAGACCGGGAGCGCCTTGATCGCGTCGAGCGACATTGTGGAATAGCGGTCGAGGCGCCGATGCTCCGGAGCGACCTTGCCGGTGCGATTCGAAAACCTCCACGGCGGGTCCGCCAGCACTGTCTGGAACCCACCGGCGATTTTCGGCAGAGGGTCAGGCTGATTTTCCGGGCGGAGGGGTGTGGTGGAGGAATCGCTCATCGTCACGGTATGACATGATTATAGATCTATTTAAAGATCCGTTATCATGCTGTCCTCCGATTAATGGAGGCGGCGACTCGACTCGAGGAACATTCCTGCCACAATCCGCTCTGGAAAACCAGGTTTTCGAGAAATCGGCGACTCATCTCATGGGGAAAGGTACACGAGAGCGTGCATTGCGAAACTCCCTGCGTCAAAATCTGCCGGATCGACGCGCCGACCGGCTTTTGCATCGGCTGCGCGCGGACGATGGCGGAGATCGCCGGCTGGGGCGCCGCCTCCGCGGACGAGCGCAGGCGCATCCTCGCCTCCCTCCCCGCACGGCGCGCGCGCTTGCTGCCCCCGCAAGACGAGCGTCAGGCCTCGCCGCCTTCGTCGTGAGCGAAGACCGCGCTCGCCTCGCTCACAATGGTCATGTGATCGCGCGCCGCCGCGCAGGCCGCCTCGCCATCGCCCGCGAGAATGGCCGCGACGATGAGATCATGCTCGCGCCAGGATTTTTGAAGACGCCCGTCGAGACGAAATTGCGCGCGGCGGAACGGCGCGAGACGGCTGCGCGTTTGTAGCGCCAGATCGCGAATATGCGGCGAATGCGCGCCGCTATAGAGCCGCGCATGAAAATCCGAATTGAACAATTCATACGCCGCCTCCTCGCGGCGCGCGACCAGCTGCGACGCCGCCTGATGCTCGATCTCCATGGCCCGCCGCTCCTTCTGCGTCATCCGCTGCGCGCAGAAGCGCGCGCAGATCGCCTCGAGCTCCGCCATGCTCTCGAACATGGAGGCGAGATGCGCCGGCGAGACGATCGCGACAATGGCGCCGCGATTGGGCCTGCGATCGACGAGGCCCATCGCGCCGAGACGACTCAGCGCCTCGCGCACCGGCGTGCGCGACACTTTGTAACGCTCGGCCAGCGAGACTTCGTCGAGCTTCTCGCCCGGACGCATAACGCCCGTGACGATGCGATCGGAAATGGCGCTCACCATCTGGTCGACGGTCGTCCCCGCGCGAATGAGCTTGCGCTTGCCGCGCGCGGCTTCCTTCGGCTCCGTCCCCTCTATCGCCAAGCGTCCGTCTCCTTTTCCCTCGCGACGCATGAAGCGCGCCAAATTGGTCAATTCCTCGGCACAAACTGCATACACTTGCCGATTTCAAAGGCACCTGGCCCTCCATAAATGGCTATCATAATTGATATATTTAACACTTTAACGCTGGCCTATCAATTGCACGCACTTTTCAGACCAGCGATGATCGACCAAGGCGCGGCCAATGGTCGTCCAAGGGCGAGGAGTGTTTCATGACGCAGAGCGTGATTTTCGACCGACGACGTTTTCTGCAGGGCGCGGCCGCCGGCGCGGCGGCCTCGGCTCTGGGGGCCGGGCCGGCCGCGGCCGCCGCCGCGACGATCGGCTTCATCTATGTCGGGCCCAAGGACGACTACGGCTACAACCAGGCCCATGCGCAGGGCGCGGCGGCCGTGAAGAAGCTGCCGGGCGTCACGGTCGTCGAAGAAGAGCGCGTCCCCGAATCGGTCGAAGTCGTGAAGACGATGGAGTCGATGATCAATCTCGAGGGCGCGGCGCTGCTGTTTCCGACCTCCTTCGGCTATTTCAATCCTTTCGTCGTGCAGGCGGCGAAGAAATATCCGAAGACGCTGTTCCGCCATTGCGGCGGCCTGTGGAGCGACAAGGACCCGAAAAACGCCGGCTCCTATTTCGGCTATATCGGCTCCTGCCAATATTTGAACGGCGTCGTCGCCGGCCATATGACGAAGACCAAGACGCTCGGCTTCGTCGCCGCCAAGCCGATTCCGCAGGTGCTGCTCAACATCAACTCCTTCCTGCTCGGCGCACGCTCCGTCGATCCGTCGATCACCTGCCGCACCATCTTCACCGGCGAGTGGTCGCTCGCCGTCAAGGAGGCGGAGGCGACCAATGCGCTGCTCGACCATGGCGTGGATGTCGTCACCTGCCATGTCGACAGCCCCAAGGTCATCGTGCAGACGGCCGCCGCGCGCGGCGCCTATGTCTGCGGCTATCACGCCGACCAGCGCCCGCTGGCGCCGCAGCGTTATCTCACCGGCGCCGAATGGAACTGGGGCGCCGTCTATGAGATGTATGTGCGGAAATTTCTGGCCGGCGAGCCGCTGCCCAATTTCACGCGCGGCGGATTGGCCGAAGGCTTCGTCAAGACGAGCCCGCTCGGCGCCATGGTGACCGACGCCGCGCGCAAGCAGTTCGAGGCCAAGAAGGCCGAAATGTCGAAGGGCGGCTACGCCATCATCCAGGGCCCGCTGAAAGACAATAAAGGCGCGGTCGTCGTGCCGGCGGGCAAGAAATATATCGAGACCGCCGTCGAGCTCGAGAGCATGAGCTATCTCGTCGAAGGCGTCGTCGGCGCGACATCCTGAGGGCCGAAGCAATGGTCGAAGCGACGAGCGAGATGCGCGCGACGAGAAACGGCTCGCGCTTTGCGCGCGCGGCGATCGCCGGCGTCGCGCGCCGGGCCGAGCCGATCGTCATCGCCTCTGGCGCGCTGATCGCGGGTCTGCTGCTGTTCAGCCTGTTTCTGCTGGCGCTCGGCAAATCGCCGGCGCAATTCTTCGAGCTGATGTGGCGCGGCGGCTTCGGCAGCTGGTTCTCCGCGCAAAACATGCTCACGCGCGCGGCGCCTCTGCTGCTCGCGGGACTCTGCGTCGCGCTGCCGGCGCGGCTCGGCCTCATCGTCATCGGCGGCGAGGGCGCGATCGTGCTCGGCGGTCTCGCGGCGGCGGCGATCGGAACGGCGCTGGAACCGGCGCCGGCGCCGATCGTCATCGCGGCGATGGCGCTCTGCGCAATGCTCGCCGGCGGAGTCTGGATCGGCGCGATCGGCGCGCTGCGCCATTATCGCGCGGTCAATGAGACGATCTCCGGCCTGCTGATGGGCTATATCGCCATCGCGCTGATGAATCATCTGGTCGAGGGACCGCTGCGCGATCCCGCTTCGCTCAACAAGCCCTCGACGACGCCGCTCGCCGAGGCGGTCCGCATCGGCGCCATTCCGGGAACCGATGTGCATTGGGGCCTCGTCGTCGGCGTCGTCGCCTGCTTCATCGCCTGGGCGCTGATCGAAAAGACCACCTGGGGCTTTTCCGCGCGCATCGCCGGCGGCAATCTGCGCGCGGCGCAGATTCAAGGATTGCCGGTCGGCGCGCTGATCACCGGCTTCTGCGCGCTGGCCGGCGCTTTCGCCGGACTCGGCGGCATGATCGAGGTCGCCGCCGTGCAAGGCTCGGCCAACGCCTCGCTGGCGGCGGGCTATGGCTATACCGGCGTGCTCGTCGCCTTTCTGGCGCGGCAAAATCCGCTGGCGATGATCCCGATCGCCATGCTGCTCGGCGGCGTCGCCGCCGCGGGCGGACTCATTCAGCGCCGCATGGATCTGCCAGACGCCACCACTCTGGTGCTGCAGGGGACGATCTTCCTCGTCATTCTGTTCAGCGAGACGCTCTACGGACGCTTCGACATCTTCCACCCCGAGCGCTGGACGAAGGAGCAATGACGATGGAGACGAGCGACATCGGCTATTGGAGCGTTCCGCTCGCGATGATCGGCGGCGCGATCCGCGTCTCGACGCCGTTCATCTTCGTCTCGCTGGGCGAGACGATCACCGAGCGCTCCGGCCGCGTGAACATCGGCCTCGAAGGCATATTGGTGTTCGGCGCCATGTCCGCCTATGCGGTGGCGGTGATGACGGATTCGCCTTGGCTCGGCCTCGCCGCGGCCTTTTGCGCCGGTGTCTGCTTCGGCCTGCTGCATGGCTGGATCTGCAAATTCCCGCGCGTGAACGACATCGCCATCGGCATTGCGCTGATGCTGTTCGGAACCGGCCTCGCCTTTTTCTTCGGCAAGGCTTTCATCCAGCCCTCGGCGCCGCATCTGCCGGCCATCTCGCTCGGCTTCTGGTCGGACAGTCCGCAAATCCGCTCGGCGCTCGACGTCAATGCGCTGTTCATCCTCGGCGGCGCGCTCGCCCTCTTCCTCTCCTACGCCTTCCGCAGCACCAGGATCGGCCTCGTGCTGCGCATCGTCGGCGACAGCTCGGACGCCGCGCGCGCCATGGGGATCGACCCCGACCGCGTGCGGCTGATCGCGACCGGCGTCGGCGGCGGCCTGGCGGCGATCGGCGGCGGCTATCTCTCGCTCTACTACCCCGGCAGCTGGAGCGAGAGCATCTCCTCCGGCCAAGGACTGATGGCCGTGGCGCTCGTCGTCTTCGCGCGTTGGAGCCCGCCCGGATGCTTCCTCGCGGCGCTGCTGTTCGGCGGCGCCGGCGCGCTCGGCCCGGCGCTGCAATCTATCGGCGTCACCCAGGGCTATTACCTCTTCTACGCCGCGCCCTATGCGCTCACCCTCGCGATCATGATCGCGACCTCCTCGCCCGGACGCACGCTCGCCGGCGCGCCCGGCGAATTGTCGATCACGAGATGAACAGGAGACGCCGAACATGAATCAGCGCGCCGCCGTCGCCGAGCGCTTTATCGACGCCGACCCCTATCCCTGGCCGTATAATGGCGCGTTGCGCCCCGACAATACGGCGCTGATCGTCATCGACATGCAGATCGATTTCTGCGGCGCGGGCGGCTATGTCGACGCCATGGGCTATGATCTCGCGCTCGTGCGCGCGCCGATCGAGCCGATCAAATCCGTGCTCGGCGCGATGCGCGCCAAGGGCTATCACATATTCCACACGCGCGAGGGCCACAGGCGCGATCTCGCCGATCTGCCGCCCAACAAGCGCTGGCGCTCGCGCCGCATCAACGCCGGCATCGGCGACCCCGGCCCCTGCGGACGCATATTGGTGCGCGGCGAGCCCGGCTGGGAGATCATCGACGAATTGAAGCCGCTGGACGGCGAGCCGATCATCGACAAGCCCGGCAAGGGCTCCTTCTGCGCCACCGATCTCGAGCTGATCCTGAAGCAGCGCGGCATAGAAAATCTCATTCTCACCGGCATAACGACCGACGTCTGCGTGCATACGACGATGCGCGAGGCCAATGACCGCGGCTTCGAATGCCTGCTGCTCGAAGATTGCTGCGGCGCGACCGACCACGACAATCATCTCGCCGCGGTGAAAATGATCAAAATGCAGGGCGGCGTGTTCGGCGCCGTCTCCGACGCCGCGACTTTCGTCGCGCAGCTTCCTTGAAGGCGGCCGCATGAGAGCGAAAAGCGCGATAGAGGTCGAGGCGCTCGGCATGACGATGCGCTTCGGCGCCTTCACGGCGTTGGACGATGTGTCGATCCGCATTGCGGCGGGCTCGTTCCATGCGCTGCTCGGCGAGAACGGCGCCGGCAAATCGACGCTCGTCAAATGCATGCTCGGCTTCTATCGCCCGACCGAGGGGCAGATGCTGGTCGCCGGACGCGAGGCCGCGATCGAGAGCCCGCGCGACGCGGCCATGCTCGGCCTCGGCATGGTCTATCAGCATTTCACGCTGGCGCCGTCGCTGACCGGCGCCGAAAATCTCGTCATCGCCCGCGACGATGCGCCGATGGCGATCGACTGGCGCAAGGAGCGCGCCGCCCTCGCGCAATTCATGGAGGGCATGCCCTTTCGCGTTCCGCTCGATCAGCCGGTCGGAACGCTCGCGGCCGGCGAGCGGCAAAAGCTCGAGATCTTGAAGCAGCTCTATCTCGGCCGACGCTTTCTGGTGCTCGACGAGCCGACCTCCGTGCTGACGCCCGGCGAGGCGGAGGAGGTTTTGGGCCATGTGCGCGCGCTCGCGCGCAGCGGCGCGCTGACCGTGCTGATGATCTCGCATAAATTCGGCGAGGTCTTCGCATTCGCCGACGAGGCCACAGTGCTGCGCAAGGGGACACGCGCGGGCGGCGGCCCTGTCGGCGCCCATGACCGGCAATCGCTCGCCGCCATGATGATCGGCGAGCAGAAGATCGCCACGCTCGACGCGCGCGCGGGCGTCGCCGCGCAGGCCGACGAAATTCTGGAAATACGCGGATTGCGCGCGCCGGATCGCACGGGGCTGAAGTCGATCGACATCGCCGATCTCGCCGTTCGCGCCGGCGAGATCGTCGGCGTCGCCGGAATATCCGGCAATGGACAAAAGGAGCTGCTCGAGACTCTCGCCGGCCAGCGCCGCATCACCGCAGGAAAGATCCGCGTGAAGGGCGCCCGCTACGATGCGACGCGCAAGGAGATGCGCGACCTCGCCGTGCGCTTCATTCCCGAGGAGCCGCTGCGCAACGCCTGCGCGCCGCAGATGAGCGTCGCCGAAAATCTCGCCTTTCGCAGCTTCGACGTCGATCGCGCCGGCGCGCCGCGTCTGCGCCTCGACGGCCTCGCCATTCGCCGCAACGCAGAAAGTCTGGTGGAGCGCTTCAAGGTGAAGACCGCTTCGCTCGACACGCCGATCGCCGCGCTGTCCGGCGGCAATGTGCAGCGCGCCGTGCTGGCGCGCGAGCTCACCGGCGACGTCGATCTGCTGATCGTCGCCAATCCGTGCTTCGGGCTCGATTTCGCGGCCGTCGCCGACATACGCGCGCGCATCATGCAAGCGCGCAACAAAGGAGCCGCCGTGCTGCTGATCTCGGAAGATTTGGACGAGCTCATCGAGCTCTCCGACCGCATCGTGGTGATGTCGGACGGCGCGATCGTCTATGAGACGCCGATCGCCGCCGCCGATGCGCATGAGATCGGCCGGCATATGGCGGGGCGTCACTGATGGGCGTCATCGCGGCGGAGCCGTTTCCCTTCCCATTCGAAGCACGATCGCTCGCGCTGATCGTCATCGACATGCAGCGCGATTTCATCGAGCGCGGCGGCTTCGGCGAGAGCCTCGGCAATGACGTGGCGCGGCTGCAACGAATCGTGCCGACGACGCGCCGGCTGATCGAAGGCTTTCGCGCCCATGGTCTGCCGATCATCCATACGATGGAATGCCATCGTCCCGATCTCTCCGACTGCCCGCCCGCAAAGCGCGATCGCGGCGCGCCGCTCGCGCGCATCGGCGACGCCGGGCCGATGGGCCGCATATTGATCGCCGGCGAGCCGGGCGCGGCGATCGTGCCGGAGCTCGCGCCAGCGCCGGGCGAGATCGTCATCGAGAAGCCCGGCAAGGGCGCCTTCTATGCGACGCCGTTGCAAGAGACATTGCAGCGGCTCGGCGCGCGCGCGCTCGTCTTCGCCGGAGTCACCACGGAGGTCTGCGTGCAGACGACGATGCGCGAAGCCAATGATCGCGGCTATGACTGCCTGCTCGCCGAGGATGCGACCGAGAGCTATTTCGCCGAGTTCAAGGCCGCGACCCTGGCGATGATCCGCGCGCAAGGCGCGATCGTCGGATGGACCGCGACGACCTCCCACATTCTCGAAGGGCTGCTCAATGGCTGAGCGAGACTACGCCGATCTGCTGACGGGCGGCTGGCGCGCTCTCGCCTTCTCGCCCTTTCGCGAAGGCGTCGAGATCCATTGGCTCGAGCGCGCCGACGACGACGCTCCATCCGTCGCTCTGCTCAAATATGCGCCCGGCGCCTCGGTTCCGCGTCATCGACACGCCGGGCTCGAGACGGTCGTCATTCTCGACGGCGCGCAGAGCGACGAGGACGGCGACTATCGCGCCGGCGCCGTCGTGCTCAACCGACGAGGCAGCGAGCATTCCGTCTGGTCGAGCGAAGGATGCGTGGCGCTGATCGTCTGGATGAAGCCCGTCGTGATGCTGGGAGCGTGAGGATGACATTGCGCTTCGATCTGGAGAGCCTCCATGAGGCCTATGCCGCCGGCCTTTCGCCGCGCGCGGTGATCGAGGCCGCCTATGCGCGCCTCGAATCCGTGGCCGATCCGGGGATTTTCATCCATCTCGCGCCGATCGAGCCGCTGCTGCGCGAGGCGGAAGCGCTCGGCGCTTTCGATCCGGTCGCGCGGCCGCTGTGGGGCGTTCCCTTCGCGGTCAAGGACAATATCGATGTCGCCGGAATGCCGACGACGGCGGCCTGTCCCGCCTTCTCGCGCATCGCTGGCGAGGACGCGACCGTCGTCGCAATGTTGAAGCGCGCCGGGGCGCTCTGCCTCGGCAAGACCAATATGGATCAGTTCGCGACCGGCCTCGTCGGCGTCAGAACGCCCTATCCCGTTCCGCGCAACGCTATCGATCCGCGGCTTGCGCCGGGCGGCTCCTCCTCGGGCTCGGCGGTCGCCGTCGCGCATGGAATCGTTTCTTTCGCGCTCGGCACCGACACGGCGGGCTCGGGCCGCATTCCCGCCGGACTCAACAATATCGTCGGACTGAAGCCGACCGTCGGCGCGCTCTCGACGACCGGCGTCGTCCCCGCTTGCCGCTCGCTCGACTGCGTCTCCATTTTCGCGCTCACCGTCGACGACGCCTATCGCGTCTTTCAAATCGCCGCCGCGCCGGACGCGAGCGACCCCTGGTCGAAAGCGGTTCCCGTTCTCCCGCTCGGCGCGCGTCCGCCGACCTTGCGTCTCGGCGTTCCCGCGCGAGCCGAGCGGCGCTTCTTCGGCGACGATACGATGGAAGCGGCCTATGAGGCGACGCTCGCGCGCCTCGAGCGCCTCGGCTGCCGCATCGTCGAATTGCCCTTCGGCGATTTTCACGCCGTCGCCGCCCTGCTCTATCAGAGCGCCTTCGTCGCCGAGCGCTACGCCGCCATTCGCGGCTTTCTGGAGCGCAATGAATCGGCGCTGCATCCGGTGACGCGCGAGATCGTCATGGGCGCGCGGGAGTTCTCGGCGGCCGACGCATTCGAGAGCCTCTATGCGCTGAAGCGCCTCACCCGAAACATCGAGCCGCTGCTGGCGTCCGTCGATCTCCTCTGCATCCCGACCGCGCCCGGCCTCTGCACGCTGGCCGATGTCGCGGCGGAGCCGATCGCGGCCAATACGCGGCTCGGGACCTATACGAATTTCGTCAATCTGCTCGATCTCTGCGGAATGGCGGTTCCCGCCGGCGCGCTGCCGAGCGGCGCGCCGATGAGCGTCACGCTTCTCGGCCCGGCGAAAGCCGATGCGCTCGCCGCCGCGCTGGCGCGCGATCTCCACGCCGCGAGCAATGAGACGCTCGGCGCGACCGGCTGGCGGCTTCGCTCACAATGCGCGACGGCGCCCGCGTCGGACGACCGCATCGAGCTCGCCGTCGTCGGCGCGCATCTCTCCGGCATGCCGCTCAATGGCGAGCTGCGCGCGCTCGGCGCGCGCTTCCTGCGCGAAACACGCACAGCGAGCGGCTATCGACTGTTTGCGCTGGCCGGACAAACGCCGCCCAAGCCCGGCCTGCTGCGCGACGCGACCGGGCGCGGCGCGGTGGAGGTCGAAGTCTGGTCGCTCGATCGCGCGGCTTTCGGCGCCTTTGTCGCCGCCGTTCCGTCGCCGCTCTGCATCGGCGCGCTGCGCCTCGCCGACGGCTCGTCGCCCAAGGGCTTTCTCGTCGAGCCCGCGGCCCTCGCCGGCGCGGAAGACATAACGTCCTTCGGCGGATGGCGCGCCTTCGTCGCGAAGCATAGAGGCCCGATGTGAGCCCGCGCACATTGGGGATTGGCGTCCCCTTGCCAAAGTCGGAAGGTTTATCCTATAGCTCCTCCCACTTGCTGGCGGGCGGACGTATAGACGGGACCTGCGCGCTCGATCTGATCGAGCCCATTTTCGAGAAGTCGCTTCCCTCTCTGGATCCGCGCCGCCAAATCATCCCTCGACCGAAAGGCGAGACATGACGAAAATTCTTCCTGTCATAATGTGCGGCGGGGCGGGCACGCGCGTATGGCCCGAATCACGGGAAAGCCTCCCGAAACAGTTTATTCCGCTCATCGGCGAAAAATCGACCTTTCAGACCACTATCGAGACGCTGGCGGACGAGGCTTTCGAGAGGCCCGTCGTCATCACCAACGCCGATTATCGCTTCCTCGTCACCGATCAGCTGCGTGAGATCGGCGCCGGCGCCGATATCGTCCTCGAGCCGACGCGGCGCGAT
>NZ_DATBQF010000054.1:0-138868 GCF_036560965.1 Methylosinus sp.
AGGCGATAGGCGGTCTTGGCGACCGCCGCGGGCCCGACTTCGAGCGTGAGCCGCACCGACACCGTATTGAGCGAGAGCGCGAGCGCCTGGGTCAGGGTCACCGGGCCGTGATACTCACGGCTGTAGTTCTCCGGCTTCCAGCCCTTGACCGCAATCGGCTTGTCCTCGCGGATGGTCTCGGGCGTGAGCCCCCGTTCCAGCGCGGCAAGATAGACGAACGGCTTGAACGCTGAGCCCGGCTGGCGCTTGGCGACGACGGCGCGATTGTATTGACTCTCGGCGTAGTTCTTGCCGCCCACCAGGGCGCGCACCGCGCCGTCGGGCGACATGGCGACGATCGCGCCCTGGGCGACGTCGAACTTCTGACCGCGCAGCGCGAGCTCGTCGACCAGCGACTTTTCGGCCGCTGTCTGCAGCGCGGGATCGATCGAGGTCTCGACCACGAGGTCCTGCTCGATGCGGCCCACGAGGTCGTCGAGCACGTCCATGATCCAGTCGGCGACGTAGTTGACGGAGCCGGCACCCGCTGGCTTCACGGCGTGGGCTGGTTGCGCGAGCGCGGTCTTCATCATGGTTTCGGTGATGAAGCCGAGCTCGCCCATGGCGGTCAGCACGGTCTGGGCGCGGCGCTCGGCGCCCGCGGGGTTGCGGTTGGGCGCCAGCCGCGAGGGAGATTTCACCACGCCGGCCAGCATCGCGGCCTCCGCGACCTTCACCTGGCGCGCCGACTTGCCGAAATAGCGCTGAGCGGCGGCCTCGACGCCGTAGGCGCCGGAGCCGAAATAGACGCGGTTGAGATAGAGCTCGAGAATCTGGTCCTTGGAATATTTATGCTCGAGCCAGAGCGCCAGGATCGCCTCCTGGATCTTGCGCGATATGGTGCGCTCCTGGGTGAGGAACAGATTTTTGGCGAGCTGCTGAGTCAGCGTCGAGCCGCCCTGCATGCCGCCGCGCCCGGTTATGTTGCGGGTCAAGGCGCGGGCGATGCCGATCGGGTCGACGCCCCAATGCGAATAGAAGCGGCGGTCCTCTATGGCGACGAAGGCCTTGGGCAGATAGGGCGGCAGATCGCCGAGCCGCACCGCGGCGCCGCCCGTGTCGCCGCGATTGGCCAGCAAATCGCCGTCCGCTGCGAGAATGGCGATGTTCGGCGGGCGCTTCGGGATCGCCAGAGTGTCGATCGGCGGCAGCTGCGCCGCATGATAGACGAACAGTCCGCCGACGCCGATCACGCCCCAGATGGAGAGCACGGCGCCCCAATAGACGAGCCCTCCGAGGCCCAGGCGGCTCGGCTTTTTGGCTTTCTTGGCTTTGGCGGCGCGCGGCGGCGGGGCGTCGTCGTCGTCCTCCGGCGGCGGCGCGCTCTTGCCTTTGCGTTTGGGTTTGGCCATGCGATCCTCTCGCGGGTCGGCGCGAAGATCGCCGTTCCCGTCGCCGTCGAAACGCGGTTCGCGGCGTTGTTTGTCGCGCGCCATGGGGGTTCCGCCGCCTCGGGTTCCTGTGCGTCGCGGCGTGATGCCCGCTGTCGACGCCGAGAGTAGCTTTAATGCTGTCGATTTAAGGGCCGGTTAAGCAAAGCGCGGCGCTTCTCGGCGTCGCCTCGTGGCGCAGATAGGAACTTATGCACAGACCGCCCGCCGATCCCCTTGCGGCTCTTGCGCTATTCGTTGCGGCTTGCCAAAGTCTCGCCCTTGGAGTGAAAAACCGCGGCACGGATCGAGCGCAATGAAAGTCACCATCGAGAGAGCGGCGCTGTTGCGCGCCCTCGGCCATGTTCACCGTGTAGTGGAACGGCGCACGACGATTCCGATTCTCGCCAATGTGCTCATCGACGCCTCGGCCGGGACGCTGCTGTTGAAGGCCACCGATCTCGATCTCGAGATCACCGAGAAAGTCCCCGCCGACGTGGCGCAGCCGGGGGCGACCACGCTGCCCGCCCATACGCTCTATGACATCGTCCGCAAATTGCCGGAGGGCGCGCAGGTCTCGCTCGAGGGGACCGGCGAGCAGGGCCAGCTCACCTTGCGCTCGGGCCGCTCGCGCTTCAATCTGCAGAGCCTGCCGGAGAGCGATTTTCCCGATGTCACCTCGGGCGAGTTCTCGCATCGCTTCGCGCTGCCGCCAGCGGACCTCAAGAAGCTGATCTTGAAGACGCAATTCGCCATCTCCAGCGAGGAGACGCGCTATTATCTCAACGGCATCTTCCTGCATGCGACCGAGGTCGAGGGCCATCAGCTGCTGCGCGCCGTGGCCACCGACGGCCATCGCCTCGCGCGGGTCGAGCTGCCGGCGCCGGCCGGCTCGGCGGGAATGCCCGGCGTCATCCTGCCGCGCAAGGCGGTGAACGAAATTCTGCGCCTCGTCGAGGACGCCGAGGGCGCGGTGGAGATCGAGCTCTCCACCAATAAAATGCGCTTCAGCTTCGGCGAGACCGTGCTGACGACCAAGCTCATCGACGGCACCTTCCCCGATTACAGCCGCGTCATTCCCGCCGGCAACGACAAGCGGCTGACCGTCGAGCGCGGCGTGTTCCGCGAGGCGGTCGATCGCGTCTCGACCATTTCCTCCGAGCGCGGACGGGCGGTGAAGCTCGCGCTCTCGGAAGGAAAGCTGGTGCTTTCGGTCACCAACCCCGATCAAGGCTCCGCGGTGGAGGAGATCGAGGCCGATTATGACGGCCCGCCGATCGATATCGGCTTCAACTCCCGCTATCTGCTCGACATCGCCGATCAGCTCGACAGCGACACGGCGCTGTTCCGCCTCGCCGATCCCGGCTCGCCGACGCTGATCCAGGACCGCGACGGCGCGAGCGCATTGTATGTTTTGATGCCGATGCGGGTGTGAGGTTTCGCGCGCAGACCCCCTCCCCAACCTGCGCGGGAGAGGGGGCGCACGCCGCCCTGCGACGTCACTTCAGCTCGAATTCCACCATCTCGATCGTCGTGTCCCCGGCGTTGCGCAGCGCGCGGGCGGGGCCGGCGTCGCGCCACTGAAACGCGCCCGGCTGCAGCGCCAAATTCTGCCCGGCGCCTTCCGCATCCGTCTCGATCAGCTCGCCGCCTTCGACGACGATCCGCACCCCGGGCGCGGTCTGCGTGAAAGCGGGGACGGTTTCTCCGGGCTTCAGCGCGAGGCGCCAGCCGCGCAGGCGCTCATTGTCGATGATCTGCTCGAAGCGGGATGGGCGGGCGGAGGGCGCGCGCCCTCGCGGCGCCGGCTCCAAAAGCTCGAAGCCGACGATGGCGAGCGCGCTATCCCCGACATTTTCCGCTTTGTGGGTGAGGCTCTGTTTGGAAAAAGCGCCGAAGCCGACCGCGCCGCGGGGCCAACGGATCGACGCCGGCGCGGCGTCGCCCCAATTCTGGACGAGGGTGGGGCTCTCGCGCACCACCACATAGGCGAAATCGCGGGAATGTTCGTGATAGGGCGCGATGCGATGGGGCGGCAGCAGCACATTCAGCATGGCGACGGCGTCGTTGCGGAAGACGGGCGCATGGAAGGGCGTCCGTTCCACGGGCAGAGTCGGCGCCCTGGTCTCGACGGTCTCCAACGCCCCGCCCGGCGCGGCGGCGAGCGTCGCGGCGAGGCAGAGGAATAAGCACAATGTTCGCGTCACGCGCGTCTCCCGCTGAAGGCCCGAGCCTTGCCAAAGATCGGCCCGTGACGCAATCTCGCCACCCCGGCCTGACCATTCGAGCGCCATGACTTATCTCCTCACGCATTTTTGGGCCTGGGGCGTCTCGGCCTTCGCGGTCGGGCTCGCGACGGCGCTCTCGGTCGCGAGACGGTCCGAGCGCGGGCCGGTCGCCGGCTGGCTGGTCTGGTTCGCTCTCGCTTTCGCCGCCGGTCTGCCGGTCGCCATGCTCGGGCTTTTGCCCGGGCGGTCCGGCTTCTGGCTCGAGACCGGACTGCTGCTTTTCCCCGCTTTTCTCGTCGGAGCGGGGCTCGGCGCGCTGCTCGGCCGCCATTCGCTGCGCGACAATGAGGGCTGGGCGATCGGCCTGCTGCCGCTGGCGTTGATCTGGCTCGGCGCCGATGTGCTGGCCACCCGCTCGGTGGAGCAGGATTTGAAGCGCAAGGCCGCGAGCGTGATCGAGAAGCTCGGCGGCGATCCGGCCTATCTCGATGTCGCCGGCCGCGACATTCGGCTGCCGCGCGACGCCGCCAATCGCGCCGCGGCGGAAGCGGAGATCGCGCAAATTCCCGGCGTCCGCCGTATCGCGGATGTGGATGGACTCGCCGGCTCCGCGGCCAAGAATTACGAGAACGCGGTGACCGCCCGCCGCGCCGCGCGCGAGGGCGAGGCGTCGCCCCCGCCTGCATCCGGCATTGCGCCCGCGCCCGATAGCGCCGAGCCTCCGCCGAACGGGGCAAAAGGCGCCGGCGCCCCGGCGGCGCCCTCGGGACCCGCCGCCAAGTCCAAGGACCAGGCGCGCAATGGCGTAAAGCCGGCGCCGGCTGCTCCGCCGGCGATTGCGCCCGATCTCGCCCGGCCCGTCGCTCCGGGCTCGACCGCCGCGCCCTCCGAGCCGGCCCGTTCCGCCACAGCGACCGGCGAGCCGGAGCAGAGCGCGGCGGCGGCGGCCATTCCGGCGAGCGGCGAGCTCGACGTTCCGACCTGCCAGAGGGCGCTGACCGGCGCTCTCGCCCGCGAGCCCGTTCGGTTCAGCCGGCAGGGCGCCGGTGTGCGGCGAGCCTCGACCGGGGCGCTGGATAAGGCCATCGGCCTGCTCCAGCGCTGCCCGCAGACGGAGGTCGACGTGCGCGTGCGCGCCGAGGGCGGCGATCGCCCGGCGCGGACGCTGGCGCGCGACCGCGCCGCCCGGATCGTCGATTATCTCGGCCGCATGGGCGTCGAGCGCGGGCGTCTCTCGGTCGCCGGCGAGAGCGGGCGGCCCGTGTCCAAGGGCGCGCCGGAGGCCGAGAGCGGGAGCGGCGTCGATTTCCTGTTGTCGCCGCGGCGATAGGCGAACCCTCCGCCGTATTGTGGACGCTATTGAATAGCCAAACTGCCGCGAACGAGATTCGCCCCTCGGCATCGGCGGGCGCGGATAGTCGCGGGCGGAATCGACGCCGCTTCGGAGCGAAGGGCGAGCGGCGGAGACGATGGGACCGAGAACGGAGCGGTGGGAGTTGCTCGGCGAAGGGCGCACGGCTGCGGCAAACTGCCTCACCCGGACGATCTTTTCCCCGGTCGTCTCTTTCCCGGCGCTCTGCTTCGCGCCGGCGCTCTGGCTCGCTCTGGCCGCGACCGCCGATCCGGCGCGCGCGGAAAGCCTACGCGGCGCCATCTCGACGATGACGCTCAAGCCGACGCCTGTCGTCGAGACGCTGACGAGCGCCGAGGACCAGCCCGAAATCACCGGAAAACGCTCGGAGCTGCGCAGCCTCGAGGATACGTTGACCATCTCGGCCGACAGCCGCCGCAAGATCGAGGCGGAGATCGAGACGCTGCGCGCCGACCGCGCGAAATTCAACGCGGCGCTCGTCGATGCGGTGCAGCGCGTCGGCGTGCTGGAGAAGCGTTCGGACGAGGTCGGCGCGAGGCTCGACGCCTCGGTGCAGAGCGAGCGGGCGCTGGTCCAATCGCTCGCCGGCCGCCGCGCGCTGATCGGCGAGGTGCTGCTCGTGCTGCAGCGCATGGGGCGCAAGCCGCCGCCGGCGCTGCTGGCCAAGCCCGAGGATATTCTGGAGAGCATTCGCGCCGCCATGCTGCTCGGCTCCGTGCTGCCGCAGATGCGCGCCGAGATCGAGACGCTGAAGTCCGATCTTTCGGAGCTGGTCGCGCTGCGCGGACGCATAGAGGCGGAGCGCGCGAGCCTGCTGGCCGAGCTCGAGCATTTGAAAGAGGAGCGCGTGCGTCTCGCCGCGCTGGTCGAGACGCGGCAGAAGGCGATGATGCTGGCGCAGAGCGCGCTGGATTTCGAGGCCGAGCGGGCGCGATCGCTGGCGGCCAAGACGACGACTCTGAAAGAGCTGATCGCCCGCATGGAGGGCGAGATCGAATCGGCGCGGCGCGCGGCGGATGCGGCGCGCCGCGCCGACGCCGAGCGCGCGGAGGCCGACGCCGCAATGTCCCAGGAGAGCCGCGTCAAGGCGCTGGCCGCCCCGTTCAAGGACCCCGCCCGTCTCGCTCCAGCCGTCGCCTTCGCCGATCTGAAAGGTCGGTTGGCGCTGCCTGCGGCGGGCGCGATCGTGAAGCGTTTCGGCGCCTCGGACGGCGCTGGCGCGACCGAGAAGGGCGTGTCGGTCGCGGCGCGGGAAAACGCGGTCGTGGCCGCGCCCAGCGACGGTTGGGTCGTCTTTGCCGGGCGTTATCGTTCGTATGGACAACTCTTGATCATCAACGCCGGCGGCGGCTATTATGTCACCTTGGCCGGGATGGACCAGATCTCCGTCGCCGTGGGGCAATTCGTCCTCGCCGGCGAGCCGGTGGCGAACATGGGCGGCGGCGCCGTCAGGACTGCGGCGGCCATTGCTATCGGCGCGAAACAGCCCATTCTCTATGTAGAGTTTCGCAAGGACGGAACGTCCATCGATCCGGGCCCATGGTGGGCGAAGCCGGAACTTCAGAAGGTTGGCGGATGATGCGCAAGGCCTCATTGATCATATCGGGAATCGTCATCGGGGCGGGATGCGCCACGCTCGGACAGAATGCGCGGCTATTGCTCGGCTCCCCGGCCTTCGCCGCCGCCGCCGACACCTATAAGAATTTGAGCCTCTTCGGCGACGTGTTCGACAAGGTCCGCGCCGACTATGTCGAGAAGCCGGACGAGCAGAAGCTCGTCGAATCGGCGATCAACGGCATGCTCACCTCGCTCGATCCGCATTCGAGCTACCTCGACGCCAAGGGCTTCAAGGACATGCGGACCCAGACCGAGGGCAAGTTCGGCGGCCTCGGCATAGAGGTCACGCAGGAGGACGGCCTGGTGAAGGTCGTGACGCCGATCGACGACACGCCCGCCTCGCGCGCCGGCGTGATGTCCGGCGACCTCATCTTCGCCATCGACGACGACAATGTGCAGGGCCTCACGCTCAATCAGGCCGTCGACAAGATGCGCGGCGCGATCAACACGGCGGTGAAGCTCACCCTTCTGCGCGGCAAGGACCGGGAGAAGATCGAGGTCAAGCTCACGCGCGCCGAGATTCACATCAAATCGGTGCGCTCGCACAAGGAAGACGACGACGTCGGCTATATCCGAATCTCCCAGTTCAACGAGGAGACCTCGGACGGCCTGCGCACCGCGATCCAGAAGTTCCAGCAGGAAATGCCCGGCGACAAGCTCAAGGGCTATATCGTCGATCTGCGCAACAATCCCGGCGGCCTGCTCGACCAGTCGATCCAGGTGGTCAACAGCTTCGTCGACCATGGCGAGATCGTCTCGACGCGCGGCCGCACGGCCGACGAGACGCAGCGCTACAATGCGCGGGCGGCGGGCGATATTTCCCGCGGCAAGCCGGTGGTGGTGCTGATCAACGGCGGCTCGGCCTCGGCTTCGGAGATCGTCGCCGGCGCGCTGCAGGATCACAAGCGCGCGACGATCCTGGGCACGCGTTCCTTCGGCAAGGGCTCGGTGCAGACGATCATCCCGCTCGGCGGCAATAATGGCGCGCTGCGCCTGACCACGGCGCGCTATTACACGCCGTCCGGCCGCTCGATCCAGGCCAAGGGCATCGATCCGGACATCACGCTGCTGCAGGATGTGCCGGACGAGCTCAAGGGCAAGGACGACACCAAGGGCGAGGCCTCGCTGAAGGGCCATCTCAAGAATGGCGAGGACGAGAAGACCGGCTCGCAGGCCTATGTTCCGCCGGACGCCAAGAAGGACAAGCAGCTGATCGCGGCGGTCGAGATTCTGCACGGCAAGTTCAAGCCGCAGACGGCCGAGCAGTCGAAGCCTTCGGAGCCGTCGAAGTCCAAAGTCTCCAATTGATCGCGACGCGGGCGGGGAGGGCGCCGAAGCCCTCCGCCGCTCGCGCCGTCTCGTTCCGCGGGCCGTCATGATCGCGTTTTCGTCTCTCGCCAATCCCGCCGTGTTCCTGCGGCTGACGCGGCGCGTCCTGCCCTGGCTGGGGGGCGCCAGCGCGCTGCTCTTCGGGCTCGGCCTCTATCTCGTCTTCTTCGTCTCGCCGGCCGATTACCAGCAGGGCGAGACGGTGAAGATCATGTATATCCACGTGCCGGCCGCCTGGCTCGCCATGTTCGCATACATGGTCATGACCTCGGCCTCGCTCGGCGTGCTGGTGTGGCGGCATCCGCTGGCCGACGCCGCGCAGAAGACCGCCGCGACGCTCGGCGCCGCCTTCACCTTCGTCTGCCTCGTCACCGGCTCGCTCTGGGGCAAGCCCATGTGGGGGACATTCTGGGTGTGGGACGCGCGCCTCACCTCCATGCTGATCCTCTTCCTGCTCTATCTCGGGCTGATCGCGTTGCGCCAGACGATGGAGGACAGTCCGCGCGGCGCGCGCATAGCGGCGATCATGACGCTCGTCGGCTTCGTCGATATTCCGATCATCAAATATTCCGTCGACTGGTGGAACACGCTGCATCAGCCGGCCTCTGTGTTCCGCGCCGGCGGTCCGACCATCGCGCCCTCCATGCTGTGGCCGCTGATGATCATGGCGCTGGGCGCGACGGCGCTGTTTCTCGCCATGCATCTGATGGCGATCCGCAATGAAATCCTGCGTCGCCGCGTCGCGCGGCTGACGCTGCAATCGGCCGCCGCCGGCGAAGAGGGCGGCGCCGCGGGCGAATTGCTGGAGCCGGCGCAGTGACCGACGAGCATTGGGGCTATATCGCGCTGGCCTATGGCGTGACGGCGGCGACCATTCTCATCCTGCTCATTCGCATTTTGCTCGAGCATCGACGCCTGCGCGGCGAGCTCGCGCGCCTCGACAAGAATGGCGCGGGCGAGCGTGGGGAGACGCTATGAGCGTGCAGCAATCCCCTGCGCCGCGCGGCCGGCTGGCGCTGTTCCTGCCGCTCGCGATCTTCGCGGCTCTCGCCATTCTCTTCTTCGCGCGTCTCTTCGCGGGCGACGCCTCGCGGCTGCCCTCCGCGCTCATCGGCAAGCAGGCCCCGGCCTTCGCGCTTCCCGCTCTGCCGGGGCTCGCCGGCGTCGGCGGCCTGGCCGGCGACGATCTGCGCAAGGGGCATGTGAGCGTCGTGAATGTCTTCGCCTCCTGGTGCGCGCCCTGCCGGGCGGAACATGCGCAATTGCTGGCGCTCGCCAAAGACCCTGCGCTCGTGAGCGCCGGCGTCGCGCTCGCCGGCCTCGCCTATAAGGACGAGCCGGCCAATGCGCGGCGCTTCCTGGAAGACGTCGGCAATCCCTATGCCGCGATCGGCGTCGATCTCGCCGGGCGCGTGGCGATCGACTTCGGCGTCTATGGCGTGCCGGAGACATTCGTCATTCGCGGCGACGGCGCCATCGCTTATAAATTCGTCGGGCCTCTGACCCGGCAGGCTCTGGAAGAGATTCTGCTTCCCGAGATCGAGAAGGCGCTCGCAACGACGCGCGCCGCAGCGCTCGCCGACGCGCAGAAGTAGGCTTCTATTAACCTTAACTTAACGTTGCCTCTGCCATGAGTGTCTGGCGGCGGTTCAGCTTTCCGATCGACCGGGCTTCGGCTCGGAGGCGGGCGTCGGCCTGCCGCGCCTGCGATCCGGCGCGGTCCGAGCGCGTCGCGGTCGACCATTCGTTGCGGATGGGCGCAGAAATTAGAGGGTGATAGCTTGCGCGCTGTTGTTCCCACGGGATTGCGCATACGGTCGGCGATGCTGCTGTCCTTCATCGCAGTGATCGCTTTCGTGCAGGCTGTCGCGAGCTGGCGACTCTTCGCCGCCGCCAGCGGCTGGGAGGCCGCGCGCGATCCGAGGCTGGCGACGCTCTTTATCGGTCCCGTCCTCATCGCCCTCGTCTGCATTTTGGGCGTCGTCGCCATGCGCACGCGCGTCGTCGCGCCCCTCGCCGCCGTGACCGAGGCGATCCGCCGGCTCGCCGACGGCGACACGTCCTATCGGCTCGAGATCGACGAATGTTCCGAGAGCGTGCGGCGCCTCGCCGAGGCTTTTGTCGATCTTCGGCAGGTCATCCTCGACCATCGCGCCGACGAGAGCCTGATCGCCGACGCCAATGCGACGCAGGCGCGCATCGTCCAGCTGCTCGGCGACGGGCTGGCCAAGATCGCCGAGAAGGATCTGACCTTTCGATTGACCGACGAGGTTCCCGGCTCCTATCGGCGGCTGCAGATCGATTTCAACACAGCGGTCGGCCAATTGTCCGAGGCGATCGGCGAAATGGCCGAGAGCACCAAGCTGCTGGGCTCCGGCATGCAGGAGACCGTCGCCGCGGCCGATGATCTGTCGCGGCGCACCGAGAGCCAGGCCTCCAATCTCGAGGAGACCGCCGCCGCGCTCGCCCAGATCACCGAGACCGTCACGCAGACGGCGGAAGACGCCGGGAGCGCGCGGCAGATCGTTTCCGAAATGAGCTCCGAGGCGGAGGCCAGCGGCGGCATCGTGCGGCAGGCGATCGGCGCCATGGGCGATATCGAGCAATCGTCGAAGAAGATTTCGCAGATCATCGGCGTCATCGACTCGATCGCGACGCAGACCAATCTCCTGGCGCTGAATGCGGGCGTCGAGGCGGCGCGCGCCGGCGATGCGGGGCGCGGCTTCGCCGTGGTGGCGGCCGAGATCCGCGACCTCGCCCGCCGCAGCGCCAAGGCCGCCAAGGAGATCGACACATTGATCTCGGTCTCCAACGCGCAGATCGTCCGCGGCGTCTCGCTCGTCGGCGACACCGGCGAGGCGCTCTCGCATATCGTCGAGGAAATCGGGCGCGTCAACGGCATGGTGGCGGAGATCGCCGATCGCGCGCGCCAGCAGGCGGCGGCGCTGAACGAGGTGAATGGCACCGTCCGCCAGATGGATATGATCACGCAGCAGAACGCCGCCATGGCGGAGCAGACCACCGCCGTGAGCCATGGCCTCAGCGAGAAGACGCGGCGGCTGATCGAGTTGATCTCGCGCTTCCGCATCCCCCGCGAGCATGACGCCCGCGCGCACGACGCCTCGGCCTCGCGTGCGGCCGGACCGCGCCTCGTCGCCTCCGGCGGCGACGCCTACGAGCCGCGTCGCGTCGGCGCGCCCGACCGACGCCTGGGCGCGAGCGATCGTCGCAGCCGGGCCTGGACGGATTTTTGAACGCGCATGACAATGAGAGCGAAGCAATTCACCCCACTCGTTCCGCGACGCGCGGCTTTGGCGCTGGCGGCCGCGCTCGGCCTTTCGGCCTGCGCCAAGACCACACGGGACATAGAGCCGGCTCCGGTCGATCCGGCGCTCTTCGCCGGCGCCGATTGCGCCCAGCTGGTGGCGCGGCGCGCCCGCATCTCGCAGACGCTGATCTTCTCCGGCTCGGCTCAGGATCAGATCGCGGCCGACGATCGCACGCGCACCCTCGGCGTCCCGACGCCGATGGGGACGCCGTTCGAGAGCGACCGCGAGCCGGAGATCGCGCGGCTCAAAGGCGAGCTGCACGCCGTCAATGCGCAGATGGACGCGCAGCGATGCGGGCCGGACTTCCGGTGACGCTCCGCGCGAGGCGGACGCGCCGCCGCAACGAGGGGTTGTCTATCGGATTGATTCCAGCGGGGCCTTACTGTAGGGCTCGAAACGAGCGGCTGTCGCCGGTCAGCGATTGGAGGTCGCCGTGACACAGGTCGATCGACCCTCTTCACCGGGCAGCGACGCGGAGACGGCCTCGCCCGCCGCGCTCGGACCTTTGTCCATCGCCGATTGCCGCGACCTGGAGCCGCTGCTGCGTCGTGAATTGGAGACGCTCGATTACGAGCTGCGTGGCGTCGTGAACCGCGTGCTGGCCGAGGTGGAGGACGCCGGAGGCGACGCCGCGCCATTTCTGCGCGCGGCCGCGACCGTGCTTCTGTCTGTCGCCGCGGGCTCGATGGAGACGGCGGCCGAGCGCGCGCGCGAGCCGGCCGATGTCGGCGCCTTCAAGGATGTCGCCGAGGATGTCGCGCAATGGGCGAAAAGCCGCAAGCTGCGCGCGCTGCTGACCGACGAGGCGTAAGCGCGCTCAGAAGAATTCGAGCTCGCCGGCCGGATGATCCGTTCGCCCGTCGTCGTCATGATCGCCGAGGCGCGCGGCGAGCTCGGCGAGCTTGACGCTGCGCGAGGCCGTCCCGCCGGAAATTCGCCAATCGGGCCGCGCCAGCTCCGCCAGCGCGCAGACGAAATCCGAGAGACCCGAGAGCGTCTGCTCGATCGCGTCGATCGCCTGCGCCGAGTGGATGAGCTCGTGCTTTTCCTTCACATTGCTCCATTCGACGCCGTCGACGAGACAATGGAGACGATCCGTCTCCTTGGCCGCATTGCGCAGCTCCATGGCCAGCCGCGAGAGGACCTCGGCCAGCGGCTCGGGTCGCTCATTCGCGCCGCAGGGCGAGGTCGTCTTCGGCTCTGTCATCAGAACAGCTCCAGTGATCCGGCGGCCGGCAGCTTCGGCATGACGATCGGCGGCGGCGCGGCATGGGGCGTCGAGCCGGAGAGAAGGCTCTGTCGCGCGCGTCCGGACACCGGCTCATATTCGACGCGTCGTCCCCTGTCGCCGCCGAGATGCTCGGCGACGAGGCGGATGCCCTCGTTCTTCAGAAAGCGCTTCGCGAATTCGGCGTTGCGCGCGCCGATGTCGGACAGGCCTTCCATCATGCGCGCGCCGCCGAACAATTTCCCTTCGAGACGATCGCGCCGCGCGCCTTTCTTCAGCAGGCCGTTGACGAGCAGCTCCATGAGATGCACGCCGTAACGCTCGGCCTCGCCGTTGCGCGACGAGGTGAAGTCGCCGGGCAGCAGAAAATGATTCATTCCTCCGACGCCGGCTTCGGCGTCCCTGAGGCAGGCGGCGACGCATGATCCGAGAACCGTCGCGAGAACGGCGTTGGGATCGTCGAGCACCCGATATTCACCCTGGATGATGTGGATTCGCTTGATGCCTGGGTTCATTTGCGTCACGCGAGTTTGCCGATGATCGCTTCGAGCGCTTTTTTCAGGGCCGGAACGGTGAATGGCTTGGTAAGGAAATTGTTGACGCCGAGCTTCACCGCATTCTCGAGCAGCGTCTTGTCGGCGCGCCCCGTCAGCATGATGAACGGAACTTTCTTCGTCGGATTGTAGTTGCGGATCGCCTTCAGCAGGCCGAGGCCGTCGAGCTTGGGCATGTTGAAGTCGGAGATGACGAGATGCGCGGGAGTGGCCATCATGAATTGCAGCGCCTGCTCGCCGTCGCCGGCGAAGAAGATGTTGCGCACGCCGAGTTCCTCGAGGCCGTCGCGAATGAGCATGCGGCTCGTGCTCGTGTCGTCCACGATCAAGATTCTCAACTGGTCGGTGATGGCCATGGATTCCCCCGTGCTATTATTGGTTCGTCGAAGTGAGGATATGAGCGGCGATGCGCTGCAGCGTGAGCTGCTTTCCGACTCCGCCGATCTCGAAGGCCGCCTTCGGCATGCCGTAGACGAGCGAGCTCGCCTCGTCCTGGCCGATCGTCTCGGCGCCGGTGTTGCGCATCGCGAGCAGCCCTTGGGCGCCGTCGCGGCCCATGCCGGTGAGGATCACGCCGAGCGCGTTGCGACCGGCGCACTGCGCGATGGAATTGAACAGCACGTCGACCGAGGGACGATGACCGTTCACCGCTTCCGTATTGGCGAGTCGGCAGCGATAGCCGCCGACATGCTTCACCACTTCGAGATGGGCGCCGCCGCCGGGCGCGAGATAGACGCGGCCGGGCAGAATCGGCGCGCCGTCCACCGCTTCGGCGACCTGCGGCTTGCACATGCGATCGAGCCGCGCGGCGAAGCTCGCCGTGAACACCGGCGGCATATGCTGGGTGACGATGGTCGGCGGACAATTTTCGGGGAACTGCGACAAAATCGTGAGCAGCGCCTCGACGCCGCCGGTCGACGAGCCGATCGCGACGAGACGTCCGTCCGGCGCGTAGCGTGAGGACGCGGACTGCGGGTCTCGACGCGCGGCGGCGGACGCCATCTCCTGACGCAGCGGCTCCAGCCGGCCCATGGGCGAGGCCGCGATCGCCTTGATCTTCGCCGGCAGCGCGTCGAAAGAGCGCGGGTCCTTGGCCGAGGGCTTGGCGACGCAGTCGAAGGCGCCGATCTCCAGCGCCTTGATCGTCGTCGAAGCGCCGCGCTCCGTCATCGTCGACACCATGATCACGCGCGTCGGACGCAGCCGCATGATCTTCTCGAGAAATTCGAGGCCGTTCATATTCGGCATTTCGACATCGAGCGTGACGACGTCCGGATCGAGCGTCTTGATGGCCAGCCGCGCCTCGAGCGGATCGGCGGCCTCGCCGACGACGGAGATGGCGGGGTCCCGACAGAGCGTCGCCGCGATGAGTCCTCGCATGGTGGCGGAATCGTCGACGATCAGCACACGAACAGACATCTTACGAGTTTCCTCTGGACCGGAGACGATAAGTGGTGACGCCGTCATATTCCAAGGCGGAAGTGGCAGACCCGGACACGCGTTCGGAATGGCCGATATAGAGACGCCCATCCGGATTGAAGAACGGAACGAAGCGGCTCCAGATGTTCTCTTGTGTCTTCTCTTCGAAATAGATCACGACGTTCCGACAGAAGATGGCGTCGAAGCGGCCGGTCATCGGCCAATGGCCGATGAGATTGAGCTCTCGGAAGGAGACCAGCGAGGCGAGCTCCTCCGTCACGCCCCATTCCTCGCGTCCGCCGCCGAGCGGCGTGAACCAGCGGCTGCGCAAATGCGACGGCACCGCCTCCATGACGTCGCGCCCATAGACGCCATTGGCGCCGGCCGCGACCATGTTGGGATCGATGTCGGTGGCCAGAACCTTGACGTCGAGATCCGCCGCTTCCGGTATGACGGAGAGGATCGACATGGCGATCGAATAGGGCTCCTGGCCATTGGAGCAGGCGGCCGACCAAATGCGCAGACGCGCGCCCTTGCGCACCGCGGCCGCGCGCTTGGCGAGAACATTCTCCTCGAGATGCTTGAAGTGATGCGGCTCGCGGAAGAAGCGCGTGACATTGGTGGTGAGCGCCGCCATCATCGTCTGGCGCTCGTCGACGCCATCCTCGCTGACGACGAGCGCGCAATAATCGCGAAAATTCTCGAGCCCCAGGCTGCGCAGCCGCTTGGCCAGACGCGAATAGACCAGCGTGGCCTTCGAGTCGGGCAGATAGATGCCGGCGTCCTCATGCAGGATCGAGGCGATCCGCTTGAAATCATCCTGCGTCAGCAGGAATTCTCCAGGGACGAGCGGAGCCGTGGCGACGTGACGGTTTTTCATGCGGCTGCTTGCTGTTCGGTGCGTCTCGGGGCGGCGTGGCGGCGTGGCGGCCTATTCGGCCGCCACAGGCATTTCGGCGACGATCATGTCGGCGCGCGGTCGCGCGACGATCGCATCGACGTCGAGGATCAGAGCGACGCGGCCATCGCCGAGGATCGTCGCCGCCGCAATGCCATGCACATGGCCGTAATTGGTCTCGAGGCTCTTGATGACGACCTGACGCTGGCCCTGGATCGCATCGACGAGCAGCGCGCATTTCGCGCCGCTCTCCGATTCGACGAGCAGCGCGACCTGCGATGCAGCCTCGATCGGCTCGTCGCGATACAGCAGCACGGCGCCGACATCGATCAGTGGCGTGAAGGTGTTGCGCGTGGCGATGACGCGTGCGCCGCTGCCGAGCTCGTGCACGCTTTCTTTCTTGGGCTGCAGCGTCTCGATGATCGCGGTCAGCGGGACCACCAGAGTCTGGCCACCGACGGTGACGACCATGCCGTCGAGGACGGCGAGAGTGAGCGGCAGGCTCATCGAGAAGGTGGAGCCGCGCCCCGGAACGGACGAGATCGAGATGCGGCCGCCCAGCGCCTGAATCGCGCGCTTGACCACATCCATGCCGACGCCGCGGCCCGAGATATTGGAGACCGAGGAGGCGGTCGAGAAGCCGGGCAGGAAGATGAGATTGTCGATCTCGTCATCGGTGAGATTGGCCTCCGCCGGAATGAGGCCCTTGGAGACCGCGATCTGACGCACGCGAGCGCGATTGATGCCGGCGCCGTCGTCCGCGACCTCGATGACGATGCGGCCGGAGCGATGCATCGCCGAGAGACGCAGCGCGCCTTCTTCCGGCTTGCCGGCCGCGATCCGATCTTCCGCTTTCTCGATGCCGTGATCGACGGCGTTGCGGATCATATGGGTGAGCGGATCGGTCAGGCGCTCGATCACGGTCTTGTCGACCTCGGTCGCTTCGCCTTCCATGACCAGGCGAACGGCTTTGCCGGTCATCGACGCGACCTCGCGCACCGTGCGCGACATGCGCTGGAACACCGGCTTCACCGGTTGCGCGCGAATCGCCATCACGCTGTCCTGAATGTCGCGGGTCAGCTGCTCGAGCTCGTCGAGGCCGATCACGACGGAGGAGGCGCGCGAGAGTCCGGCCTCCGAAACCCGCTGCGACAGCATCGCCTGATTGATGACGAGCTCGCCGACCAGATTGATGAGGCGATCGACGCGATCGAGATCGACGCGGATCGTCGCCTGCACGGAGCCCGAGCCGTCGCTCTTGGCCGCATCCGCCTTGGCGGCGGCGGGATGATCGTCGCTCGGCGCGGCATAGGACGTCGGCGGGGAAGCGACGGCGATGCGCTTTTCCATCGGCTCCGCGACCACGGTCGGCGCAGCGGGCGCTTCATGCGGCTCGAGCGATTCCTGCAAGGCTTCGAGCAACCGTCCGACATCGGCGGTCTCGATGGACAGCTCGCAGTCCCATTCGACGAATTCGAAAACCTCGCGCACCTGCTGCTCGGAGACGCCGGTCGTCAGATGAATCGTCCAGCACAGATAGGCGCCTTCCGGATCGAGCTCGGTCAGCTGCGGAATCTCGTGGAGGTCGCATTCGACGGTCATTTCGCCGAGGCGGCCGAGCTCGCGCAGCAGACGCAGCGTCTCATTGGCCTTGGCGTAGAGTCCGGCGCTGGGCTTGAACCGCAAGATGAAGTCCTGCGTCGCGGGAGCGTCCGGCTCGCCGAGGTCGAAGATCGAATCGAGCGAGATGCAGACGGGCTCGAAATCGAGAGCGTCGACGCTGATCGTGTCATCCTCGTCATTGCCCCGCGGCGCGCTGCCCAGCAGAGCGTTGAGCTCGTCGGCGATGATCTTCACCGCGCCCGCGTCGGCGCTGCCGCCTTCGCGCGCGGCACGGACGAGATCGGCGAGCACGTCGGAGGCGCGCAGCAGCGTCTTGGTCACGGCCGGAGTCGCGGCGAGCTTGGCCGATCTCACGAGATCGAGCGTCGTCTCGAACACATGGACGAATTCGACGAGCTCGTCGAAGCCGAATGCGCCCGCGCCGCCTTTGATCGAATGGACCGCGCGAAACACGGCGTTGACGGTCTCGAGATCGTCGTCGCCATCCTCGATTCTGAGCAGCCCGCTCTCCAGCTCGACGAGCTGCTCCTCACACTCTTGAAAGAATGTCTGCTTGATGGCGGCCATCGGGTCCACGGGCGAACTCCTCACAATGCAACGCTCTACACGGCCACGCGGCGAATTGCGTCCACGAGCTTCACGGGATTGAACGGCTTGACGATCCAGCCCGTCGCCCCGGCGCGGCGCGCACGGTCTTTCTTCTCGCCGTCGCTCTCGGTCGTCAGCACGAGAATCGGCACGCCGCGATGCTTCTCGTGCCGGCGCACGCCTTCGATGAATCCGAAACCATCCATGCGCGGCATGTTGATGTCGGTGACGATCACATCGGGCGTCGCCTTCTCGAGCACTTCGAGACCGTGGACCCCGTCCTCGGCCTGCACGACGCTGAAGCCGGCTTCCGAAAGCGCGAGCATCAGCATCTCGCGCATGGTTCGGGAATCGTCGACGGTCAAAATAGTCTTGCTCATTTCGCGCTTTCCTGTTCGGAAATTTCAGTGAAGGGAATGCCGAGCGTCTCCAGGGCCTCGAGGAGAGTGTCGGTCGGATGGACGACGTTCAGGGAGAGTCCGTCCGCCGCCCATGTCGCATGCGCCGACAACAGCACCTGAACGCATTGCGTGCCGACCCTGGCGACGTCGGAAGCGTCGATCGTCAACGGATTGCCGCGCGCAAGCAGAAGCTCCGTGGCGAGCGGAGACGCCGCGCGAATGTCGAGGATCTCGGGTAGACGGACAGTGACCATCGGCTCATCTCATTCTCGTTGCGGAAGGGGCGGCGTCATCGGTCACGCCGCGTCGAGAACCGGCTCCGGCAGCAGATTCTGAATGGTCAGCACGCTGATCATCTCGTCTCCCGCGGCGACGACGCCCTTGACGAATGTCCGCGCGATCTCGGAGGCGACCTCCGGCGTCGGCTGGATCGCGTCCGGCGTCAGCGTCAAAATATTCGACACCGCGTCGACGAGCAGGCCGACCACCTGACCGGCCGATTGCACGACGATGACCGCATGACGAGCCGTGGGCTCGCTCTGCGTCAGGCCGAGACGCGTCGCGAGATCGATGACCGGCAGCACGGCGCCGCGAAGGTTGATGACGCCGCGAACGAAGCTCGGCGAATGTGGCAGCGGCGTCGCGGGCGTCCAGCCGCGGATCTCGCGCACCGCCATTATGTCGATGCAGAATGTCTGCGCGCCGATATGAAAGGCGATGAACTCCTTCGCCTCATTCGTCATCACGCGGGAAATCGTCTCGGCCATGATCAGAACTCCTCCCAGCCCTCTTCGACTTGCGCGACCTGCTCCTTGGGAAGCGCTCCGCCGCGCGTCGTGACGCGCCGCGGCTGCGGCGACGCCTTGCTCGTCGATAGCGGCTTCGTCCGCTTGGTCGAAGCAGCGACCGCCGGCCGCTCGCCGAGATCGAAAGCGTCGACGGACATCGAGAGCCGCTCTATGTCGCTCTTCAGGCCATGGCTCGCCGCTGTCGTTTCTTCGACCATCGCGGCGTTCTGCTGCGTGAACTGATCCATTTGCGCGACGGCGGTGTTGACCTCCGCGAGGCCTGTCGCCTGCTCGCGCGCGCCGTTGGCGATCTCGACGACGACCTTGTTCGCCTCCACCACCTGAACGACGATGCGATCGAGAGATTTGCCGGTCTGCGCGACCAGCGCCACGCCGTCTTCGACTTGCGACGAGGAGGTCGAGATCAGGCTCTTGATCTCGCGCGCCGCGTCGGCGGAGCGCTGCGCGAGCGCGCGCACTTCGGAAGCGACGACGGCGAAGCCGCGGCCCGCTTCGCCCGCGCGCGCCGCCTCGACGCCGGCGTTCAAGGCGAGAAGATTGGTCTGGAAGGCGATCTCGTCGATCACGCCGATGATCTGGCCGATCTGGCGAGACGAGGTCTCGATCCGCCCCATGGCGTCGATCGCATTGCGCACGATCTCGCTGCTGCGCGTCGCGTCGGCCTGCGCCTCCGAGACGACGCCGGCGGCGCGTTGCGCCCCATCCGACGTCTTGTGAACTGTCGCGGTGATCTGCTCGAGCGCCGCAGAGGTTTGCTCGAGGCTCGCCGCTTGCTGCTCGGTGCGCTGCGCGAGCGCGTCCGCGGCGCCGGCGATCTCACTGGTCCTCGTCGTCAGCCCGTCGATATGGTCCAGAATGTCCGCGAAGGCGCCACGCAGCTTGTCGATCGCCATATTGTAGCAATGGCGCACCTTCTCGTAGTCGGCCGAGAATGGATCGGTCAGCCGGTGCTTGAGATTGCCGGCGGCGAGGCGCTCGAGTCCTTCGGTGAAGGATTTCATGAAGAATTCATGCGCCTCGACATAGCCGCGCGACTCGGTGTCCTGCGCCGCGCGTCGCTCGGCGGCGGCGCGTTGCCCGGCGCTCTCCGCCTCAATGCGGCGGCGCGCCTCGCTCTGCAATGCGGCGCGAAGATTTTCCAACGCAGCGAAGGCGGCGTCGAGCTCGCCTGTCTTGTCGCGGCCTGCGACAGGCGTCTCGATGTCGCCGCCGCCGATGCGCTCTAGCGTCGAGACCAGCGTCGCCGCCGGGTGCGAAACACGGCGCGCGATCGTGCGATAGGCGGCGACGGCTCCGAGAAGGGTGACGCTCGCGCCGGCGGCTCCCCAGAGAGGATCGAAGCCGGCTCCTCCCTGCAGCACGCGGGGTCCGAGCACGATGAGCGGTCCGATCGCGATCGCGATGACGGGCGGAAGAAGTGTCGCGTAGAGTTTCAACGCTCTGCCCTCGCTGCTGATGTAAAGACGATCGGGCTCCGCCGCAGGGGAATCCTTACGATCGCTCATACAGACGAAAAGGACGAGAGGTCTCGTCGCGTACACGTCGGCTCTTCGCAAAGAGCGACGTCACGCTGGTTCGACTGACAGTGAGGAAGGAGGCGCCCCGACAGGGACATGCCGGATCGCCGGCATATCGAGGCAGCTTCATGCTTTTGACCAACGTCCAAACGCGTGCGGTCAACCCGATATGCTTTCAGCCTAGCGATGGCCGGTTAAATCTTCATTAGCGGACATAAGGGCGCCCGCCGCGGGCGGACGCCGTGATTAGAGACTCGGACACGCCGTTGCGCCGAAAACTCAGCGCATCGATTCCGATCGCGTCACGCGACGCGATGCGCAGGAATATAAGGAGTGACGCGCGGGGACGAGCTCGGCATGTCGTTCTTGTGGCGGCTATCGAGCGACGCCACCGTGGGCTTGTGGAGGGGACCGTCGTTCATCGCGGGGGCGTTGGGGCTCTCATAGATGCTGGACAGCTCGCCGATGAAGCGCTCCATGGCCTTCAACGCCTGATACTCGGGTATCTGAGTGAGCTGTTCGATCATCTGCTCGCGGAGCTGCTTCAATTCATTGATCGGGTGCATAAGGAGGTCTCCCAGGAACGGCGGTCGTTAATAAATTAGTAAGCAAATCTGGTGCGAGCCTTGCGTCCTCTCCCGCCTACTCATTGAACCGAATAGTAGGGGCCGCTCATTCGAAGAATCAATTTCTCATTGTGCGGCCAGCGACCTTTCATTCGGCAGCCGGCGTCGACGCCGTTTTGCCAAACCACATTCGCTGCGAGCAGCGCCCCCTGTTGATCATCATAGAGAAGGATCGACCGCGGGAGCGGAACCCGCTGCGCGAGACGCAGCCTGATGCCGCCTTGCGTCCGGTTCTTGTATAAAAATTCCGTCAGGAAGCGTTCGCCGCCATCGAGGATCTTGCCCGACTGAAGATGCACCGGCCGCCTGGCCTCTCGTCGACGTTCGACGACGGACGCGGACGTCTCGACGACGACCGAATAGGTGACGACGCCCTCGCGTGGCAGCATGCGTGAAGCAAAGGCTCGCATCCACGCGCCTGCGCCGATGTCGCGCGCTTTCATTCCATGAAGCAGCGGCTTGATCGCATCTCGTCTCGTCAACTCGAACGCCCCTCTAACGACAGCTCGCGCCGCACGATCACGAAAAAGCGAACATCGCGTCGGCCATCGAAAGATAGGAGAACGAGATTATTTCAAGGTTAACGAATTCATTTCGAGCGCCCTTTGCACGCGGCCGACAGCCTCACGCAAGCTTTGCGACTTCTAATCCCGGCGTCTCACGGATATGAAGGAACGACAGATGACGGCGAGCGCGCTTTTCAACACGTCGGTTATGGGCATGTCGGCGCAGACCACGGCGCTCAGCGCGGTCGCGGAAAACATCTCGAATTCGAGCACGGTCGGCTATAAGGAAGCGACCACGCAATTTCAAACGCTCTTGACGAGTTTCCAGGGCGGCAGCGACGCCGATGGCGGCGTTTCCGCGAGCAATGTCGTAGAGGTCACCAAGTCCGGCAACATGACCAGCACGACGTCGTCGACCGACCTCGCGATTCAGGGCGATGGCTTCTTCGTCGTCAGCGACACGGGCGGCAATACCTTCCTGACGCGAGCTGGCTCCTTCCTCCCCGATTCGACCGGTCGACTCGTCAATTCGGCCGGCTATTATCTCATGGGCTACAGCTCTTCGGTCGCATCCGCGCCGACCGATCCATCCGGTCTCGAGGCGGTCACCATCCCCTATGGCAAAGAGATCGGCACAGCGTCGACCGAAGGGTCGTTGACGGCTAATCTTCCATCGACCGCGGACACGATCAACGCTGCGGATCTTCCTTCCGCGAATGCGTCGACATCGACCTATTCCAAGAAGACATCCGTCACCGCCTATGACAATCTCGGCAACCCGGTCACGCTCGACGTCTACTTCTCCAAGACGTCGTCCAACAGCTGGGAAATGTCGGTGTTCGACGCATCGACCGCGACGAATGGCGGCTTCCCCTATTCGTCCGGCGCGATCACGACGCAGTCTCTCACATTCTCGGCGACCGACGGAAGCATCACCGGCGGCGCCAGCGCGTCGATCGCCGTTCCTAACGGCTCCACGCTCTCGCTCGATCTCTCCGGATTGACGCAGCTCGGCTCCACCTTCTCGGTCTCCAATCCGACGATCAACGGCAACGCCGCTTCGCCGGTGAGCAGCGTCAGCATCGCAAAAGACGGAACGCTGAGCTATGTGCTCGGCAATGGCAAAAGCGTGTCGGCCTATAAGATTCCACTCGGCACGGTCGCGAGCCCGACCAATCTGCAGGCGCAGTCCGGCAATACATTCGCCGTCACCAAGGAGTCCGGCGCGGCCTATCTCGGCGACGCGAATTCCGGAACAATGGGCGCGATCGGCTCGGATCAGCTCGAGGGCTCGACGGTCGACCTCGCGACTCAATTGTCGAACATGATCGTGGCGCAGCGCTCCTTCTCCGCGAACAGCCAGGTGTTCCAGGTCGCGTCGGAGTTGATGCAAGTGCTGAACAATCTGAAGTAAGCGACTCAAAGATAGGCGGTTCCCATGTCACTCACCAATGCCGGGGCGATCGCCAATCAGTCGCTCGGGACGATCGCCGCTCAGATAAATGTCGTATCGCGCAACATAGCCGGAGTGAATGTCTCCGGCTATGCGACCAAGACGGCCCTGGTCTCGACTACGTCCAATGGCGGAACGCAGATCAACGGCGTGGCGCGCGCCACCAACGCCGCTCTCTTCCAAAATTCGCTTCAGGCTTCCGCGACGCAAGCCGCTGCATCGGCGCTGTCGTCTGGATTCGATCAGATTGATCAGGCCCTCGGACTCTCGTCTGGGACCGCCACCAACACCTCCACCAATCGCTCGCCCGCAGCGCTGCTCTCGGCGCTCCAGAGCGCGTTGCAGAGCTATAGCGCTTCGCCCTCGGACACGACGGTCGCGCAGACCGTTCTCTCGAGCGCCAAGGCGGTGGCGCAGGCCCTCAACACGGCCTCCACGACAGTGCAGCAGCTGCGCGCGCAGGCGGACGGCGAGATCGCCACTTCGGTCGCCAACATCAATTCGATCCTGACGCAATTCCAACAGGTGAATACGGAGGTTGTCGCCGGCACGCAGGCCGGGCGCGATGTGACCTCCGCGCTCGATCAGCGGGACGCGCTGCTCAAATCGCTGTCGTCTGAAATCGGCGTCACCACGGTCACGCGGGCCAATAACGACATGGTGATCTACGCCGACGGCGGAGCCACTCTGTTCGAGACGTCGCCGCGCTCCGTCACCTTCCAGGCGAGCGCGTCCTATACAGCGTCGACCACCGGAAACGCTGTCTACGTGGATGGCGTGCCGGTGACCGGCGCTTCTGCTTCCATGCCGCTCCAATCGGGAAAATTGCAGGGGCTCACTCAGCTGCGCGACGTCGTCGCTCCCCAATATCAAAGTCAGCTGGACGAGACCGCGCGCGGCTTGATCGCCTCTTTCGCAGAAACCGATCAATCGGGATTGGGCGGCTCTGTCCCGGGACTGTTCACCTACTCGGGCGCGACATCGGTTCCCGGCGCATCCGTCATTCCCGGACTCGCCGGCGACATCATCGTCAATCCCAATGCAGACCCGAGCCAGGGTGGCAATCTCGATCGACTGCGTGACGGCGGGATCTCGGATCCGACCAATTCGGCGTATGTCTACAACACGACCGGCGCAGCAGGCTTCACGGATCGCATAAACCAGCTCGTGGCCTCTTTCTCGACCGCGCAGAGCTTCGATTCCTCGGCAGGCCTCGGGTCGAGCCAGTCTCTAATGGATTATGCGACCTCCTCGCTCGGCTGGTTCGAGGCTCAACGTCAGCAGGCGACGGACACCGAATCCTATCAGTCGACGCTGCTGTCCCAGACGACCGACGCGCTCTCGAATTCGAGTGGAGTCAATCTCGACGAGCAGATGTCGAAAATGCTCGACCTCGAGAACTCCTATCAAGCGTCTGCGAAGCTAATCTCCGCGATCGACGCGATGTACACCGCGCTCTTCCAGGCGCTCTGACGGAAGGACGGACGGTTAAATGGTCTCGATCACTTCGACCCAATCGCTCACCAATGCGCTGCGTCGGTCCGTTCTCGACGTTCAGACGCAATTGTCGAAGGCTCAGTCCGAGGTCTCGACCGGGCGCATCGCCGATCTCGGCCTCGGACTCGGCGCCGCAATTCAGCAGGACTATTCCTACGGCTTTCGTGCCGATGATCTCACAGCGCTGACGGCGAGCAACACTATCGTCTCGACGCGCCTCACCGCGACGGATACCGCGCTGAGCTCGCTCGCCAGCACGGCCCAGAACTTCCTGCAGACTTTGGTCAGCGCGCAATCGGGCGCGGGCAGTGACCAGGGAGCCATCCAAGGCTACGCCCAGACCGGATTGAAATCGCTGATCTCGGCTCTCGACACCAGTGTCGACGGCGTGCACATCTTCGGTGGCGTGAACACGGGCGTCGCGCCGCTCGCCGACTATTTCTCCACTCCATCGTCGACGTCCAAGCAGGCGGTCGATCAGGCGTTCTTCGGCGCCTTCGGAACGACGCAGGGCGGCGCCGGGGCGGCTTCCATCACCGACCAGCAGATGCAGACGTTCCTGTCCGGCTCATTCGCCGACCTTTTCTCGTCGTCGGGATGGAGCAGCGACTGGTCGAACGCTACCGATGAGACGGCGACGAACAGGATCTCTTTGTCGCAGACCTCGGAAACTTCGGTATCGGCGAATGAATCGGCGCTACGGCAGCTTGCGCAGGCCTATACGATGGTCGCCGATCTCGGCGTCGGTTCGTTGAGCGATCCCGCGTATCAACAGATTCTCAAGACTGCGTCGACGACTATGTCTGATGCGATATCGGGGCTGACGACCCTGCGAGCGAAAGTCGGCGTGATGCAGAAGGGCGTTTCTGACGCGAATGATGCGCTCTCTGCGCAACGCGACATGATCACGACGCAGATCGGCTCTCTCGAAAACGTCGATCCTTTCGAGGCCTCGACGCGGCTGAACAATCTCACCACTCAGCTCGAGACCTCGTATACGCTGACCGGAAAGATTCAACAGCTGACGCTGTCGAAATATATCTGAGCGCACGACTGACTCGAAGAGAACCGCATGTATCGTAATGTCTATGCGCAGACGGTAGAAGAATCCCCTGCTGCGGTCCGCGGGTGCGAGCGCGCCTTGCTCGAGCGTGGGATCCGGCTTCTCGCGGTCGCGAAAGTCAAAGGGGTGAGAAGCAGTGAGTCGTTCGAGGCGACGGCGAACGTGCGACGAATCTGGACAGTGTTCATCGAAGATCTCGGGAGCGACGGGAATGCGCTTCCCGAAGCGCTTCGCGCCTCACTCATTTCGATCGGCCTTTGGGTTCTGCGTGAGCTGGAGGCAATCGACTGTGGCAGGTCTGACAATTTCGACGGCGTTATCGAAATCAACCAAATGATAGCCGATGGACTGAGCTGAGGGCGGCATGAATATTTCGTTACGGCGGGGCGAAAAGCTCTATCTCAATGGCGCGGTGATCCGCGCCGATCGGAAAGTGTGCATCGAGCTTCTCAACGACGTGACCTTTCTGCTCGAAAATCATGTGATGCAGGCAAAAGACGCGACATCGCCGCTGCGGCAGCTCTATTTCGTCGTGCAGCTGATGTTGATGTCGCCGAATGACACGACGGCGGCGTTGGATATGTGCCGCAGCATGCTCGCATCGCTCAATACCGCTTTTCCCGATCCTCGGATCCTCAATGGATTGGCGGTGGCCGCGAAACATGTCGACGACAAGCGGATGTTCGATGCGTTGAAGACCATTCGCACGCTGTTTCCTTTCGAATTGGAAATAATGGCCCCGAGCGCGGCGCAGGGCAGCGACAAGGCAGCCTGAGGAGGCGATACTATGACTGTGAATTCGACGACCTCCGTCACCAATGCGACCGCGACGACGAGCACGAGCGGGACGCCCTCGACCAGCAACTCGACGCAGACGCTCGGCTATGACCAGTTTCTCACGCTTCTGGTCACAGAGATGAAGTATCAGGATCCGACCAAGCCGATGGATCCGACGCAGACGGTGTCGCAGCTCGCGTCGTTTTCGTCGGTGGAGCAGGCGGTCAAGACGAACACGACGCTGACCTCGATTCTCAATTCGAACTTGCTCACGCAAGCGAGCTCTTTCATCGGCAAGACCGTGTCGTCATCCGACGGCTCGACCTCCGGAGTCGTCGCCTCGGTCTCGACATCGAGCTCCGGCGTGACGGCGACGCTTACCGACGGTTCGACCATTTCGATCGGTTCGGGCGTCAAGGTGAGCGGATGAACGAGGCGGACGCGCTCGAGATCATGCAGCGCGCGATCTTCACCGTGCTCATCGTCTCGAGTCCAGTGGTCGGCGCGGCCATGGCGGTCGGCATCGTGATCGCGTTGCTGCAGGCGCTGACGCAGGTCCAGGAAATGACCTTGACCTTCGTGCCGAAGATCGTCGTGATCTTCGTTGCTCTCGGGCTCTCCGCGCCTTTCCTCGGCGCGCAGATCCAGGCGTTCACCGACTATGCGTATTCGCGTATAGAAAAGGGATTCTGAGGGCGGCTGCGCCCGCGACGTCGCGGGGCGTTCGATGCCGCTGGGAGCGAGATGATGACCGACGTCGCATTGGCTGGAGGCGCGCCCGAGGGACGCGCGAAGGACGTCGGATTCGCTCTGGCGATTATCTTCATCCTCTGCATCTTCTTTCTGCCGATCCCTCCCTTTCTCATCGATATCGGCCTCGCCTTCTCGATCGCGCTCGCTGTGCTGATATTGATGGTGTCGCTCTGGATTCAGAAGCCGCTCGAATTCTCCGCCTTTCCGACGATCCTCCTCGTCGCGACGATCCTGCGCCTTTCGCTCAACATAGCGACGACGCGCCTCATTCTGGGGCATGGCGCGGAGGGCACTGCGGCGGCGGGCTATATCATCGCCGGCTTTTCCAAATTGGTGATGAGCGGAGACTTCGTCATTGGTCTGACCGTCTTCTCGATCATCGTCATCGTGAATTTTCTCGTCATCACCAAGGGCGCCACGCGTATCGCGGAAGTCGGCGCGCGCTTCACCCTCGACTCGATCCCCGGCAAGCAGATGGCGATCGACGCCGATCTTTCCGCCGGGTTGATCGACGAGAAGCAGGCGCAATCGCGGCGTCGGGAGCTCGAGGAGGAGAGCTCCTTCTTCGGCTCCATGGACGGCGCGTCGAAATTCGTTCGCGGCGACGCCATCGCGGGCCTCATCATCCTCGCCGTCAATATTTTCGGTGGGATCGTCATCGGCGTCACGCGGCATGGCATGCCGTTGTCGAGCGCCGCAGATGTGTTCACCAAGCTCTCGGTGGGCGAGGGCCTCGTTTCGCAGATTCCCGCGCTCATCGTTTCGCTTGCGGCAGGTCTTCTCGTTTCGAAGGGCGGCACGCGCGGCTCGACCGAGCAGAATATCGTGCGTCAGCTCGGCAATTATCCGAAGGCGCTGTATGTCGCCTCATCGTTGCTTTTCGTGTTGGCGATCATGCCGGGTCTGCCGCTCACCCCCTTCATGATGCTCGGCGGCGCCATGGCGTTCGTCGCCTATTCCATGCCGAAGCAGGCGGCAAAGCTCCGCGCCACCGAAGACGCGAAAAAAGCCGAGGATGATCGGCGCGTGCAGGCGGAAGCCAAGGATTCGATCCGCGAATATTTGAAGACGCCGGGAGTCGAGCTCTGCCTCGGCAAGCAGTTGTCGGCGCGTCTGTTGATGTCGCAGGACGAGCTCGCGCATCGTGTCGGCAAGATGCGCCGCAATTTCGCCAGGCAATATGGCTTCGTGATACCGGAGATCAAGCTCACAGACGATCTCGCGCTGAAGCAGAAGAGCTATCAGATCAAGATTCATGGCACCGTTGTCACGACACAGGAGCTGCAGCTCGGCCAGCATCTCATCATCGTCGGCCAGGGGCGTCACCCCGATCTTCCGGGGGACGAGACGGTCGATCCGGCCTTCGGTCTGAAGTCGTTCTGGATACCGGACGCGCTGGTCGCGGAGGCTCGCCGTGAAGGATTCGAGCCCGTTGATCCGATTTCGGTGCTGCTGACCCATCTTTCGGAAGTGCTGCGCAACAATCTCTCGCAGCTGCTGTCCTATCGAGACGCGCGCATGCTTCTCGACCGCCTCGAGCCAGAGTATCGCAAGCTCATCGAGGAGATGGTGCCCAATCTCATCTCCAATTCCGGCCTCCATTCCGTGCTCAAATTGCTGCTCGCCGAGCGCGTGTCGATCCGCAATCTCGATCTCATTCTCGAGGCGGTCAGCGAGGTGGTTCCGTATGCGCGCCGCGCCGAGCCGATCGTCGAGCATGTTCGGACCAGGCTGGCGCCACAAATTTGCGGCGAGGTCTCGGTGAATGGCGCATTGAGCGTTTTGCGGCTCGGCGCGCGCTGGGATCTGTTCTTCCACGAGAGTCTGCGGCGCGACGCCAAAGGCGAGATCGTCGAATTCAACGCCGATCCGTCGCTCATCGAGCAGTTCGGCCAGGAGGCTGGCGCGGCGATTCGCGAGCGCATCGAGCGCGGCGACATCTTCGCCGTCGTGACGACTCCAGAGGCGCGGCCTTATGTGAAGATGATCATAGGGCGTCTTTTTTCCGCGCTGCCGATTCTTTCGCACCTCGAGATCGCCCGAGGCGTCGAGATCAAGTCGCTCGGAACCATTTCGTGACGATGGGGCTCACGGGCGTCATCACGACGCTGTTCGTGCTATTTTGCAGGATCGGCGCTTGCATCATGACAATCCCGGGCTTTTCGAGCCAGAGGGTGCCGGTGCGCGCGCGCCTCTACATTGCGATCGGCGTGACGATCGCATTGGCGCCGTCGCTCGCCGATGTCGTCGGGCCTGTCGTGGCGGAGGCTACGCCGAGCGGCGTGCTGTTCGTGCTGCTCGGCGAGCTTCTCGTCGGCGTGATGATCGGCTCGATGGCGCGTCTGTTCTTCTTTGCGCTCGAGACCATGACGACCGCTGCGGCGATGACGACAGGGCTCGGCAATATTCTGGGCTCATCGGTCGAGGAGGCGGAGCAGCTTCCGGCGATGAGCTCGTTCATCATGCTCGGCGCCACGACGCTCGTCTTCGTTCTCGACCAACATTGGGAGATGATTCGCGGGCTGTTCGCCTCCTATTCCGCGATACCGGTGCGGGACGGGATGCCGGCCGATGGATTGCTGCGGGAATATATGAACGTGCTGTCGCAAGCGTTCCTGCTGGCTCTGCGCATCAGTAGCCCGTTTCTCCTGTTTGGATTCATCGTCAATCTCGCCTTCGGCTTTCTCAATCGCATGTCGCCGACAGTGCCCGTCTATTTCGTGTCCACGCCGCTGTTGATCGGGCTCGGCGTCTATTGGTTCTATGTCATGGCGAATGACTTCTTCACGGCTTTCACCTCGGCGTTCGGCGCCTGGCTCTTGTCGGGATAACGGCGATGAACTGGAAAAATCAACGGCGGATTCTCGCGGTGCATGAGCAATTGCATCGCATCGAGCTCGGGCGCTTGTCGCGGCTCGAACGCAAGGCGCGAGATTTGAAGGACGAGGAGGCGCGCATCGTCGAATGTCTCGATGGCAATCGAAACATGATCGCGCTCTTTCCCGAGCTCGTTCTGCAACGATTGAAGTCCAATATCCGGCAGCAGCAGGAGCTGCGCAAGGAGGTCGATCGGCAGGCGAATGTCACGATGGAGCAGGCCAAGCGCGTGAAGCAGGCCGAGCGACTCGTCGCCGACGCCGAGATCGAGCGAGAGCGCGTTTCGGAGCTGGAGGCGCTTGCCGAGATCATCGAGCATTGCGCGACGTCGCGCGACTACAGCGCGCCGTAAGTCTCTTCGCGTAGAAGAGGCTTTGTCGAAGGACTAGAGACGCATGTCGATCTTTCCCGCTACCGATCTCGTCACAGAAGTCGCCAAGGCCGCGGATCCGACTCGTCGCGATGCGGCGGTCGCACGGCTGAGCGAAATTTCGAAGGCGACGCCGAATTCGATCGACGGCTTCGCGACTCTCATGACCGACAATCACACGGCGCCGCCTTCTCCAAAGCCGTTTGTCGCATCGCCGATCGCGACGAATGGCTCCGGCCCGACGGGGTTGTCGAGCATTCGTCCCGGCGAAGCGACGCAGAAGTTCGAAGCCTTCATCATTCAATCCTCCCTCGAGACGATTCTTCCGAAATCGGAAGGAGGATTCTTCGGTCGTGGCACAGCGGGCGACGTATGGCGGTCGATGATCGCCGAACAGATCGGCGACCAGATCGCGAAGGCCGGCGGACTGGGTCTGCGCAAGCTTCTCGATCACGATCTATCGACGCGCGCGGCGCCCCCGAAAACCTCGTGATCGCGTCTGTGTCTGCTCGATTACGATTCGCCTCGGTTTGAATGGATTTGGGACATGGCTGCGTATCGAAACAGAGATGAGAGATTGGATGGAGCGCCATTCCGGAGCGATCATGCTCACGAGGCCCGACGCGCGGCCTTTATCGGTTGCGTCGATCGACTGACGCGTCTCATCGAACGTGAGAGTGAGGCGCTACGGTCGCGCGCCACTGTCGATTTCGAGGACTTCAATGCGCGCAAGACCCATGCGTTGTTGGAGTTCTCCCGCGCGTCTCGCGCCTATGCCACGCCGCGTTCGGCGACGATCGAATCGAAAATAGAAAGTCTTCGCGTCACGCTCCTCGAGAATGGGAAGCTGTTGGAGCGCCGCCTTCGCGCGATGCGGGAGATTGCCGGCATCATGATCTGCACGATCGAAATGGCGGAGTCCGACGGGACCTATTCCACCCGGTCGTCGAGGGATCGCTGAGTTTGGAGCCGAGTCGATGATGCGAATGGTTTTGATCGCAATTTGGGCCTGTGTTGTGACGCTCGCTTCGACCTTCGGCGCGTCCTATTGGAAAACGCATCGTAGCGCGCCGGCCGACGCCGCTCAGCATGCGGAAAAGCTCGAGGTCAAGAAGGTCAAGCCGATCACCGTGCCGATCATCTCGGAAGGAACATTGAAGGGCTATATTTCGGCGGAATTCGCCTATGTCGTCGAAGCGTCGAACAAGGCGCACGGCGGCGGCGGCGCCGCGGTCGATGCGGACAGCTATGTGATGGACGAGGCGTTTCGGCGACTTTATGCCGACAATAATCTCGATTTTCGGCGGATCGAGAAATATGATCTCAATTCGCTGACCAAGGAGCTCACAAAGAGCATCAATCAACGGCTCGGCGCGGATCTCGTGCGCGAGACATTGGTGAAGAGCTTCGCCTTCGTCCCGAAAGACGATATTCCGCATTAAAAAAGGCCGACCGGCGAGATGCCGGTCGGGACCTTCAGTGGATTTTGGATAGTTTCGACCGACGCTCTGCTTCAGCCGACCATCATATAGCCGAGGAAGCGTTGCGAATCGATCGGGTCATAGCCGAGGCGGGCGCGCAGCTTCTTACGCAGCTTGCTCACATGGCTTTCGACGACATTCTCTTCGACGACATCGTCGAACAGGCCGTAGACCGCGTTGAATATTTGCGACTTGGTCAGGCGACGACCGCGATTCATCACGAAATATTCGAGAATTCTGCGCTCGCGGCGTGGCAGGTTGAACGCTTCGCCGCGCACCAGAGGATCGCGGCCGTCGAAGAACACCTGCATCGGCCCGACGACGGCGTAATCACGGCGAGTCTCCGCACGGCGCCGAATAGCGTAGACGCGCGCGAGAATCTCCTTCACGTGAATCGGCTTTCTCACCACATCGTCGACGCCGGCTGTGAACAGCCCCAGCGTCTGCTCGAGCGATGGCGCCTCGTTCATCGCGATGACGGGCGCCTGCGAGCGCTTGCGAATGAGCTTCGGCAGCTCTTCGCGCTCTGGGCATTCGCCGATCAAAAAGGCCTCCACGGCGAGCAAATCCGTCTCGATGGCGGAGTCGACCCAATCGATGAACTGCCCAGAACAAAATCCCGCCGAGGAGATCCCCTCCTGGCCGAAGTGGCGCGCATACCCACTCGTCACCAGTTCACGCTCGTCGACGATTATGAACATTGCCGTCCCCTTGACATCCGTCTCGCCCTGGCAATCTGCGCGAATCACTATAGTGACTACTTAGCCGCATCGATTCCGCGGCGTCAATGAAATAGTAACCAAATAAAGTAACGCTTCCTTCATGATTGTGTCCGCGCCGGCGTCGTCGAATTCGGCGCCGTGCAAGCCACACGCAAGGCGGATCGGGCAGCCTGCGCTGCGTCACAGATATCGACGTCGAGCCAGATTCCGAGCCAGAGCCCGAGCCAGAGCCAATGTCAAATTTGCGAAAGGCGCTCCCGCTCGTCGCCGCGGCGGCGTTCGCTTCCTGCGCCTTCGCCGTCGGGGCGGAGCAGAAGAAGGCGGAGCCGATCTCCCGGGACGAGCCTGCGCGTGTGCGGGAAGCGCGCGCTGCGCCGCCGGCGCCCGATGCGCGTCAATATTGCGCCGATATCGCTGCGGCGGCCAGCGCGGCGCGCAACGCGCGGCAGGAGAAGGAGCTGCTCGACGTGGAGCAGCGTATCGCCAAGCGCACCGCCGAGCTCGAAGCCAAGCGCTCGGAGCTGCAGGACGTTCTCGATCGCTACGACACGCTTTTGAAGCAGACGGACGAAAGACTCGTCTCGATCTATGGACGCATGCGGCCGGAGGCGGCGGCCGCGCAATTCGCGAACATGGAGGAGGATATGGCGGCGGCGATGTTGATGCGGCTCCAGCCCAAGCAGTCCAGCGCGATCCTCAACGAGATGGACGCCTCCCGCGCCGTGATGCTGACCAAGAAGGTGGCCGCCTTGTCGAGCCTCGTCGGCGGCGGGAAGAAGCAATGAGCAGGCTGGGTGTGGCGATCGCTTCCGTGCTCGCGCTGTCTGGATGCGCCGCGGACCCGCGCGACATCGGGCGCGAGCCGCATATGAGCCCGGTGGGCAGCGGATTGTCGGCCTATGACGATCAGCTGCCGACAGGCTCGACGCGTCCGCCGGCGCTCGGACCGCAAATGCGGCTCGACGAGAACAGAGTCAATCTCTATCGCGACGTGCGCGCGATGACCATCGGCGACGTCGTCACCGTCAATATATCGATGGACGACAAGGCGGTTCTCGGCAATTCGACGGATCGCTCGCGCGACTCGAAGATCAAGACGACCTGGTCGTTCCTGTTCGACTTCCTGGCGGGGGCGTCCTCTGCGCCGCCCGAGCGGAAATGGACGGGCTCGGTCAATAATGATCTGCAGTCGAGCACATCGACACAAGGGCAGGGGTCGATCAATCGGTCGGAGCAGATCCGCTTGTCGGTCGCCGCGGTCGTCACCGCCGTTCTGCCGAACGGCAATCTGATGTTGCGGGGATCGCAAGAGATCCGCGTGAATTACGAGCTGCGGGTGCTGACGATCGCCGGCATCGCGCGGCCGCGCGACATCGGCAAGGACAATATGATCTCCTACGACAAGATCGCCGAGGCGCGTGTCTCCTATGGCGGACGCGGCAGATTGACGGAGGTGCAGCAGCCCGCATGGGGCCAGCAGGCCTACGACATTTTCGCGCCGTTCTGAGACAGAGAGGGAAACGATCGTGGCCGCGTCGCCTGGCTCCACCGCCGCCGAACCGCATTCGTCGTCCTCCGGGCAGCTGGTGCTCGCGCTCGTGGTCGCGACGGCGCTCGGCGCCGGCGGCGGCGGCTTCCTCGGCTTCACGCTGACGGGCGACACGGCCGCGACCGCCAAACCGTCCGCCGGCGAGCCGCAGCAGCACGAGAGCGCGCCGCCGAAAAAGAGCGCGGAGTCGGCGGACAAAGGACACGGCGGACACGGCGCCGCCGCGCCTGCCGAGGGCGCCGCGAAGGACGGGGCGGCGAAAATGAAGCTCAAGGAACTCGCGCCGATCGTCACCAATCTCGCCGTCCCGGAGACGGGCTGGGTGCGTCTCCAGGCGTCGATCGTCTATGATTCCCAGGCGGTGCCGCAGCCCGACATATTGGTCTCGCAGGTCACCGCGGACATTGTCGCCTTTCTGCGGACGATGACGCTGACCACTCTCGAGGGCTCGGACGGCCTGCGGCGTCTGCACGAGGATCTGACCGATCGGGCGGCCATCCGCTCCGAGGGACATATTCAGGAGGTCATCATTCAAGCGCTGGTCGTTCAATGAAGCGGTGGGCCGCGATCTTCATTCTTCTCCTGGCGCCGACGGCCGCTGTCGCGCAGGGGTTCGATCTCAATGCGCTGCTGCCGTCCGGGGGAGGCGCGGCGAGCGGCAAGATCGTGCAGCTTCTCGTCCTGTTGACGGTTCTCTCCATCGCGCCGGGCCTGCTCATAATGGTGACGAGCTTCACCCGCTTCGCCATCGCCCTGTCGTTTCTGCGCAGCGGATTGGGGCTGCAGAGCACGCCGGCCAATCTCGTGCTGATCAGCCTCGCCTTGTTCATGACCTTCTATGTGATGGCGCCGACCTTCGACGCGGCCTGGAAGGACGGCCTGAAGCCGTTGATGGACAATCAGATCACCGAGGTCGAGGCGTTCGACAAGATTTCGCAGCCGTTCCGGCGCTTCATGATCGCCAATGTGCGCGACAAGGACATCAAGCTGTTCGAGAACCTCGTGAAGGACAAGGCGACGACCGGGGACTATGACAAGCTCGGCCTCCAAGTGCTCGCCCCGGCCTTCATGATCTCGGAGCTGCGCCGCGGATTCGAGATCGGCTTTCTCATCGTCCTGCCCTTCCTCGTCATCGACATGATCGTCGCGGTGATCACCATGTCGATGGGCATGATGATGCTGCCGCCCACGGCCATCTCGCTGCCTATCAAAGTGCTGTTTTTCATTCTCATCGACGGCTGGAATCTGCTCGTCGGCAGTCTCATTCGATCGTATTCCTGACGACGCCTCGGGGAAGCGCCCGAAGCCGCGCATAGCGGCTCCAAATCCCTCTTAGGCCTTCATTAATCGCATTTTATGCGACTTGTGGCGCTCCTTTATCCTGCATGTAATATCCGATTGTCCGGCGCGGCCATGGGAGACCGCAGGCGCGCCTTCGACAGAGTTCTTCGGATAGGGCAGGGCGCCCAAGGCATGATGCCGCTTCCGTCGAGCCGGTGAGTTTCCGGGATGTCGCGTTCACCTCATCCAAGGATCGACGAGTCATGTCCAGCATTTTGACCAACGCCTCCGCCATCACCGCTCTGCAGTCGCTGCGCTCGGTTCAGTCGTCTCTCGCTTCCACCCAGAAGGAGATTTCGACGGGCCTGAAGGTTTCGTCAGCCACCGACAACGCCTCCACGTGGTCGATCGCTCAGACGATGAAATCCGATCAGGGCGTTCTCTCGACGATCAGCGACTCGCTGTCGGTCAGCTCCTCGGTGCTGAACGTCGCCACGGCGGCGGTGACCAACGCCATTTCGGTCGTCAACAACATCAAATCCGCCGTCGCGCAGGCCGCGCAGCCCGGCGCGGATCTGGCCAAGATCGGCACGAGCCTCGCGGGCCTCAGCGATCAGCTCAAGAGCATCGTCACTTCGGCGAATTTCAACGGCTTGAATCTGCTCGACGGCTCGCGCAGCACCTTCAATTCCATCGCCTCTTACGGCGACGGCGGCGGCTCCGCGGCCTCGTCGTTGAACACGATCAATCTCAACGCGACCGCTCTGATCGGCGGCGGCGGAGCCTCTCCGGCGGTCGCCGCCGGCGCGGGCATATTGGAGGCGGCTCAGGCCACCGGCGCCACTGCGGCGACGAATTTCACGAGCCTTTCGTCCTCCGACGTCGCTTCGAGCTCGACGATCACCGACACTCTGTCGAATGCGGACAAGGTGATCGCGGATCTGACGCAATATGCGTCGAAGATCGGCGCCACGCAGAGCAGCGTCAACGGACAGTCGGCCTTCATCAAGACGTTGAACGAAGGTCTGACGGCGGGCGTCAGCTCGCTGGTCGACGCCGACATGAACGAAGCTTCGACCCGCCTGCAGGCGCTGCAGACGCAGCAGCAGCTCGGCGTTCAATCGCTGTCGATCGCCAATCAGAACAGCCAGATCATCATGCGCCTGTTCCAGTAATCAGCCACTCTCCAAATCTCGAAAAGAAGCCGCGCCCTTCGGGGCGCGGCTTTTTTTTTGTCGCGCGCGCGACGCGGCCGCTTTGCTCGTTTAGACCTTTATTAAGGTTATCTAGTTAGGTTAATCACTGTGCAGGCTGTGCTGTAACCGTCGAGACCGAAACGGTTTCGACGGGTCGTCGAGTGGACTGGCTCCCGCGATGTCCTGGCGCTCCGCCGATCACTGCTTCGGATAGGGCTTTTCGGGCCCAAAGGCATGATGCCGTTTCCGTCGAGCCGGTGAAATTCCGGGATGCCCTTCGTCACTAGTTTCACCCCAAAAGGGATCGATGAGTCATGTCCAGCATTCTCACTAACCCCTCGGCTATCACGGCCCTTCAATCGCTTCGGGCGACGCAGATGGCGCTCGCGAACACGCAGAAGGAAGTTTCGACGGGCCTCAAGATTTCGAGCGCCACCGACAACGCCTCCACCTGGTCGATCGCCGAGACGATGAAGTCGGATCAGGGCGTGCTGTCGACGATCGGCGACTCGATGACGGTGAGCTCGTCCCTGCTCAACATCGCTCAGACCGCCGTCACCAATACGATCTCCGTGCTCAACAATATCAAGTCGGCCGTCGCGCAGGCGGCGCAGCCGGGCGCCGACACGGCCAAGATCGGCACGAGCCTCACCGGCCTCAGCAATCAGCTGAAGAGCATCGTCGCCTCGGCGAGCTTCAACGGCCTCAACATTCTGGACGGATCGCAGTCCAACTTCGCCTTCATCGCCTCCTACACCGACGGCGGCGGCTCTACGGCGTCCTCTTTGAACACGATCAATCTCTCCGCGACCGCGCTGATCGGCGGCGGCGGCGTATCGCCTGCCGTGGCGGCCGGTTCCGGCATTCTCGAAGCCTCTCAGGGTGTGGGCGCGACGGCTGCGACCGATTTCACCAATTTGTCCGCGACGGATGTCGGCTCGAGCTCGATCATCACGGATTCGCTGACCAATGCCGACAAGGCGATTTCCGATCTCACCAAATACGCCGCGCAGATCGGCGCGACCCAGACGACGATCACCGGCCAGGCGGCCTTCGTCAAGACGTTGAACGAAGCGCTCACCAATGGCGTGAGCTCGCTCGTCGACGCCGATATGAACGAGGCCTCGACGCGCCTGCAAGCCCTGCAGACGCAGCAGCAGCTCGGCGTCCAGTCGCTGTCGATCGCCAATCAGAATAGCCAGATCATCCTCAAGCTCTTCCAGTGAGCATTCGAACGAAACGAGCAAGGGTCTCGCCGCGCGCGGCGAGGCCCTTCGTCGTATGAGCCGAGACGGTCGGCAAAGTTCGCGCAAGCCACCGGCTGCACATTGCGGGCATCGCATCGCGTCAACCCGATGAAACGCCCCCGATGGACCGCCTAAATCAGCTGCGAGACAATCTGCTCGGACTCGGTCCTCGCAAGCTCGCCGCCCTCGCCATGATCTTTGTCCTCGTCCTCGCAGTAACCGGGGTCGGGGCCTATTATCTTTCGCGTCCCAATTTCGAGGTCCTCTATTCGGGCCTCGACAGAGAGGATGTGAGCCGTATCGGCGCCGCTTTGAAATCGAGCGGGATTCCCTTCGATATCAATCCTGAGGGCAACGCCGTCTCGGTTCACTATGGACAGACCGCGCCGGCCCGCATGATGCTCGCCGAAAGAGGTCTGCCGCAGAGCGCCAACGCCGGCTACGAGCTTTTCGACAAGGTCGGATCGCTCGGCCTGACCTCCTTCATGCAGGAGGTGACGCGCATTCGCGCGCTCGAAGGCGAGCTCGCCCGCACCATCCAGCTGATTCGCGGCGTGAAGGCGGCCAGAGTCCATATCGTGCTCGCCGACGAGGGCTCGTTCCGCCGCGCCAAGCAGCCGCCATCCGCCTCGGTCGTCATTCGAACCGAGAGTCCGGACGATTCGAAGGCCGCTCACGCCATCCGGCATCTCGTCGCGGCCTCGGTTCCCGGCATGACGGTCGATCAGGTGACGGTGCTCAACACGGACGGCATGCTGCTGACCACTTCCGAAGGCGACGAGAGCGACGCCGTGCCCGGCAAGACGCTGACGCTCGAGCGCACGGTCGCCAAGGATATTCAGGACAATATCCGCCGCACGCTCACGCCCTATCTCCGCCTGTCGAATTTCCAGGTCAGCGTGCGAACGCGCATCAATACCGATCGCAAGCAGACCAATGAAACGATCTTCGACCCGGAATCGCGGGTCGAGCGATCGGTGCGCGTCGTCAAAGAGAATTCCACCTCGCAGAACAACAGCACGACCGGCGCCGCCGGCGCGGATCGCAACATTCCACAGGACAACAAGCAGGCCTCCTCCTCCGAGGGCAAGCAGTCCAACGACGAGAACAAGAAGAACGAAGAGCTCACCAATTTCGAGCTCTCGTCCAAGACGATCACCACGGTCAGCGGCGGCTACACGGTCGAGAACATTTCGATCGCGGTGCTGGTCAATCGCGCGAGTCTCGGCGGCACCGGCAAGGATGCGCCCAAGCCCGAGGCTATCGAACGGCAGATCAAGGAGATCGAGCTATTGGTCTCCACGGCCGCCGGCCTGCGCAAGGAGCGCGGCGACACCGTCAAGATCTCGGCCGTCGAATTCATGCCGAACGAGAACGACATGGGGCCGGTCGAAGCGCCGGGGTGGGCCGACGCGCTCACCCATCAGCTCGGCTCGGTGATCAATGCGCTGGCGCTGATCGCCGTCACTGTGATGCTCGTCGTCTTCGGTCTGCGTCCGGCGACGCGCGCTTTGCTGGCGGAGGCGCCCGCGGCGGCCATCGCCGACTCCGGCGCGTCGATGCTCGATATCGACAATGCCGTCGAATTGCCCTTCACGCCGCTCGAGGCGCCGGAGTTCACCATGGCCGCGGCCATGGACACGGGGCTCATCGAAGACATCGCCAATCAGGAGAAATTCACGCAGCAGAAGCGGCTCGAGCAGTTGATCGAAGCCGATGAGATGCAGGCCGTGGCGATATTGAAGCAGTGGATGTATGCGGAAGGCGGCGTCTGATGGCGCGCTCCGTGGCTTTCTATCTCCCACGCTTCGATGAAGCGCCGAAGATTGCCGCGCCCGAGCCGTCCCCGCCGGCGATCGACTTCGTCGAGGCGGAGGCGGAGCCGGAGGTCGAGGCGCCCGAGCCCGAGCCGGAGGACATGCCGCCGATCCTCACGGATGAAATGCGCGCGCAATTGCTCGACGAAGGACGTGCCGCCGCGACCGCCGAGTGCGACCAAAAGATCGAGCGAGAGCGCGCTGCGTTCACACAGCGGCTCGAGGAAGAGCGGCGGCGCTGGGCGCGCGAGGAGAGCGAGCGGCTCGGTCGTGAATTCCGCGATGCGCTCGGGCGCTTCTCGGCGCGGATCGGCGATGACGTCGAGCGAATTCTCGAGCCCTTCGTGGTGCGCGAGATCAGGGAGAAGATGCTGGTCGGGCTCATCGAGACTTTGCGGGTCCTGATCGCCGATCGCGAAAATCCAGTCGTCCATCTGAGCGGGCCGGTCGATCTGCTCGAAGCGATCTGCACGAAATTGCACGGCGAGGACATAGCGACCAAGATCGATGACGTCGGCGGCGTCGACGTGCGCGCTCGCCTCGATGCGACGACGATCGAGACGCGCCTCGGCGATTGGATGGCGCAGCTGCGCGAGGGAGACGAGGCCGCATGAGCGATCACGAGGAAAGCGAGATTATCTACATCCGTAAGAAGCACGGCGAGGAGGAGGAGGCGCATCACGGCGGCGTCTGGAAGCTCGCCTTCGCCGACTTCATGACCGCGATGATGGCCTTCTTTCTGGTGATGTGGCTCATCAACTCGACCTCGAAGGAAACCAAGGCGGCGATCGTTCAATATTTCAATCCCGTCCAGCTCATCGACTCCAATCCCGCGCATAAGGGGCTTCGCGATCCGGCGGAGGCCGGCCAGGGAAAGAGCCAGCAGTCCAACACGGCTCCGGACAAGGGCGCGACCGCCTCGGCGCCGCCTGCGCCATCGGAGAAAGACAGTCCGCAGCGCGAGGCCGCTCTTCTCTACGACCCGATGACGACGCTCGACGAGATCGACCGGAAATCGTCGCAACCGTCGTCCTTCGGCGATCCTTTCGATCGCAGCGCGCATGGCGTCGGCTATGTGGACGAGCGTATAGAAGACAGCGGCTCGCCCGACAAATCGACATCGGCCGAAGCCCTCGAGGGGCCGCGCGCCAAGCCGGCTCCTTCGACGCCGCCGAGCAACGTCAAATCATCCGCGCCTTCGCCGCGCTCCAGCGTCGCAGCGCTGCCGCCCGTCGAGGACAAGAAGGGCGAGGCGTCGACCGCCGGCATGAAGGCCGCGGTGGAAAAAGTGGTCAAGGCGGAGCTCGCCGCGCTGCGCGCCGCGCCGCATGTCGAGGTCGCGGAGACTTCGGAGGGCTTGCTCATCAGCCTCACAGACGACGCCAATTTCTCCATGTTCGCTGTCGGCTCCGTCGAGCCTCGGCCGCAGGCCGTTCACATCATCGGCCGGATCGGCCAGCTTCTGGCGAAGCAGAGCGGCGAGATCGAGCTGCGTGGACATACCGACGGGCGCTCCTATAAATCCGCGACCTACGACAATTGGCGTCTCTCGTCGGATCGCGCCAACATGGCCTATTACATGCTCGTGCGCGGCGGCCTTCCCGAAAAGCGCGTCGTGAAGATCGCGGGCTTCGCCGACCGTCGGCCGAAGGCGCCAAAGGAGCCGCTCGCGGCCGTCAATCGCCGTATCGAAATCTTGCTGCGCAGGAGCGAAAGGTGATGATTTTTGCGCGCGTCGTCCTTCTGGCGACCGGCCTGATCATTCCTCTCGCATCTAGCGCCGAAGCGGGAGAGCTCACCGAGCAGGTGAGGGCGCTCAACACGCTCCAGGGCGCGATGGTGCAAGGCGCGGCGGGGGCGCGCGGCGCGATCCCGGCGCAGATCGCGCGCATCGAGGATGTCGTTGCGTCCATCGACGGCGAGGCTTGGAAAGAGAAGGGCAATTCGAGCGCCGCGGCGATCTTCCTGTTCTGCGGCGGGCCATCCCGTTCGATCCGCAAGGTCCTCGATGCGCATCTCATTCCGGAAGCCGACGCATCGCTCGTCACTGGCGCGGTCGCCTATGCGGAAGGGCGCAATCAGGACGCCGCCAAGCTGCTGACGCCGATCGACGCGCGGGCGCTCCCCGACACGCTCGCGGCGCATCTGGCGCTGATACAGGGCGGGTTGCTGATCGCCTCCGACAAGGCGAAGGCGCGCGAATTATTCGATCTCGCGCGTTTGTTGATGCCGAGCTCGCTCGTCGAGGAAGCGGCGTTGCGACGCGAGCTGTCGATCGTCGACGCCGTGCAGGACTCGAATAAATTTCTCGTGCTCGGCCGTCGCTATGGCGCGCAATATGCCAAGTCGCCCTTCTCGCGCAACTATTGGGACGAAATGCGCGCGGCGACACTGCGCGCCGCCGCCAGTGGCGAGGCGCCACGCCTCGGAGAATTCCGCGCGATGATGAAGAGCGCCTCGCCCGCCTTGCGTTTCGAGACCCATATGGGCGTCGCGCGTCATGCGATTCTCAGCGGCCGCGTCGCGCTGGCGACGACCGAAACGCAATATGCCGGTCCGCTGGCCGATTCACCCTCCGCGCGCGCGCGCGTCGAGCTCTATCGCGCCGCGCTCGCCGGCCTCGCCGGCGATTTCGAGACGGCGGAGGTTGAGTTTCAGAAAATCGATCCGAGGATTCTTCCTTCGGCGGAGGTCGAGGTGCGCAATATCGTGACCGCTGCGATCAGCCGACTTCAAGGCGCGGCGGACGGCGTGTCGTCCGCGGCGCCGGAGCCCGTCGATGCGCGCCCCGAGTCGACGGTGGAGCGCTCCGCGCTGCAGGCGTTGAGCGACACCGATGCTTTGCTCCAGCGGGCGACGCGCCGATGACTCTCGATCCTCTCTTCACCAATCTGGCGACGGGCCGTCTGCTCGGTCGACAGACCGACTCCGCTTCACAGGGACAGCGTGATGCGGAAGGCGCGGATGCGCGCCAATTTGCTTCGCTTCTCTCTGATCTCGACGATCGGAGCGCCCCCGCCGCACGTGTCGCGGTTGTCGACGCGACCGCCGCTACGATCGAAGGCTCCGACGACCGTGCTGCGCGACGGAGCGCGACCGACGAAGCGGCCACGTCCGACGCGTCGAGCAATGCGCCGGCGCAGATGCCGCCCTTCGCAGCGGTTCCGGTCTTCGACCTGAATTGGTCGCCCTCTGCGATTCCGCGAGCGGCCGACGCTCACTCCGAATCCAATACGTCCACCGGCGACGTTACGACGACCGTCGACGATGGGAGCGCGTCGTTCGCCGACGGCGCTCCGCCATCCGCCGGCGCGATCGTGCATCCATCGAACGCGTTTGCGACCAATTTGCGCGCTACGGATGATGCGCGCATAGGCTCGCGCGCGACATCGGCGGCCGCTTCACGGTCGTCTGTCGATCCGCCAGCGGCGGCGACGTCGGATGATATCTCGACATCGACGCAGCCGGCGACTCGTGCGTCCGTCGTCGCGACGTCTGCGCCCTCGACGGCGACGGTGCGAACGCGGCGCGCGACGGACGCCGCGCCCGATGTCGTCGCGCAGCAGGCGCGCGTCGCCACGGCGCAACCGACATCCGACGCAGCGACGCCGCCGACTTTTTCGATTGCCGCTGCGAGCCCGGACATTGTTTCGACATTTGGTCGAAGCGCTGTCGAGTCCGCGTCGAATGTCGCGCGCGAGAGTGGTCGAGACGCCGTTGCGTCCGGCGGCGGCGAAGGAGCCCATCTCGTCTCGACGTCGGATCTGCGCGACGCTTCGGCTACGAATCCGGCGCCTTTGCCGTCTTCGAGCACGGCGCCGCAGCGTCCTGAATCCATCACCGCGACAGCGTCTGTCGTCGATGCGGCGAGCGCGGGAACGCCGCAAGTCGTCGATATGGGTGGGCGATCGATCGAGAGCCGCGGTTCGAGCGCATCGCGCTCGACGTCGGCGACCGCAACGCCGCCTTCCGTCGATCAGTCGGCGCAAGTTGCCCTCGATGTCGCGGCGCGTATCTCCACGGCATCCGTCGACGATCAGAGCGCGATCCAAGTTGCTGCGCCATCGGCGACGCGAAACGACGACGTCGCCGCGCCTTCGAGCTTCGCTGCGCGCAGCGTTGCTCCTTCGATCGCGAGCGCACAGAGCCCGCAGCGTCCGAACGATCGCGACATCGCGCCGAGCGTCGGCGCCGACGATCGCATGTCCGCCTTTTTGCGAGCCGAGCCGCGACCCATCGAAGCGAATGCGCAGCAAGCAGGCGATGTCCAAAAGTCGCCCTCGGCTCGGACGTCGTCGAGCGAGGCGATGCCCGGCGTGTCGCCGACGGCTACATCGGTCGCGTTCGCGCGACAGAATCTCCCGAGCTCTGCGCCGCAGTCCGACGCTCGGTTATCGACGCCGTCCACGGCCGATATGGGGGATGGCGGCCCGGCCATTGCGACCGATCTGCTGGACGCATCGCCGCGCGTCGCCTCCAGCGACATTCAGGCGGTCCAATCGTTCACGGCGCCAATTGACGGCGCCAGCGCGTTCGCCGGTCCGCCCGGCGGAACGCCGCTGTCTGCGCTGTCCGCGATGGATCGGACACAGGCAGGCGTCGATTCGAGGGCCTCGGCCGACGTCGCGTCTGCGGCGACAGATACGAATGAGTCTTCCGACAGTGGCGCGGTCTCTTCATTCGAACTGACGAATGCGTCGCCGACGAGCTATGCCGCTCCGGTCCAAAGACGGGACGTCGGCGCCGCGACTCCACAATTCGACGCTGCCCCGGCAGAGCCGGCTATCGCGATCGATGACAGGGAAGCCGCTTTCTCGCCATTCGATTTGCGAGACCTCACGACGTCTTCGGCTTCTGCTTCGGGGCAGGTCCGTGACGCCGCGACTCCCGCGCCTTCGACCGAAGTCGAGGTTTCCACATGGCGCGCAAGCTCGGCGCGCGACACGAGCGGGGTCTCGCAATTCGATCTGCGCAGCGCGGCAAGCGCAACTGCGCCTGCATCGCCGCGACCGCCGACCACGATTGATCTCGCGCCATCGTCGGATGACCGCTCTTCGGCTTCGCGCGCCGATGCGAGCCAGGACGCGCGCGCCGATTCGTGGCGCGTCGCCAGCCCGATCTCGCAATTCGATCTGCGCAGCGCGGCAAGCATGGCTGCGCCTGCATCGCCGCAACCGCCGGCCACGATCGATCGCGCGCCGTCGTCGGATGGCCGCTCTTCGGCGTCGCGCGTTGATGCAGGCCAGGACGCGCGCGCCGATTCGTGGCGCGACGCCAGTCCGATCTCGCAATTCGATCTGCGCAGCGCGGCACGCATGGCTGCGCCAGCATCGCCGCAACCGTCGCCGCCGATCGATCGCGCGCCATCGTCGAATGACCGCTCTTCGACTTTGCGCGCCGATGCGGGACAGGACGCGCGCGCCGATTCGTGGCGCGACGCCAGCACGATCTCGCAACTCGATCTGCGCAGCGCGGCAAGCACGGCTACGCCTGCATCGCCGCAACCGTCGACCACGATCGATCGCGCGCCGTCGTCGGATGACCGCTCTTCGGCTTCGCGCGCCGATGCGGCCCGGGCTCGAGGCGAATTCCCTCAATTCGATCTGCGCCGCAGCGTTTCGTCTGCGCCCTCCGCTTCTGTTCGGCCGACGGATTTCGTGAGCGGCGCGCCGCAATCAGACGCCGTGTTCCGGACGCCGCCGGCCGCTGCGGGCGCCGAACGCTCGATCGGGTCCTTCGACCTGCGCAGCGCATCGGCGAGCGCGACGCAAAGGCGGGATTTTGGCGTTCCGACGTCGCAATATGACGTCGACCAGTCGACGGATGACGTCACAGCGGGTCGCGACGGAGCCGCGCCGACGTCTTTCGATACAAGTTACGTATCCGATGCGACGAATGCTGCGTCGGAAGCGACGCGCTCTGTGCTTTTCGGCGGCGCCGCCGCGGTTGCGGAGACTGTCGCGCCGAGCGATGCATTCTCCGCCGCGCCGCAACGGCGAGCATCGGCGGGTCCAGCCGTCGTCGGAACGCGAGCCGACGAGGACGCGCAGTCGGCTCTCGTCTCGGAATCGCGAGATCGACACAGCGCGACGTCGATCGCCGCGAGTCCCGCTTTCGCGCCGACGACATCGACCGACCTCGAGCAGACGACCGCAGGCGCTGGGATCGCCGATCCTGCATCGACGCCGTTCGTCGTCGCCGATCGCGGCTCGGGGCCGCCCACGGCTGCGCCATCGACGCGTAGGCCCGTCGTCCCGAGCGCTGTCTCCGATCAAATCGCGCGATCGAGCTCTGCTGCGGCTGATCTTGTCTCTGCGAACGACGGATGGTCGCCAGCGCTGTCGCAGCAGGATTTGTCGAGCGCCGTTGCTACGCAGACCGCGACTGGATGGCGACCGCAGGCGCATGTCGCCGATAGCGGCGCGGAACCGCGCAGCGCGGCGATCGCCGTGGAGCCGCGCCCGTCGCAGGAGACGATGCGGCCGCGGCAGGCTCGCGCAGTGTCGCAGACCGCATCGCCGGCCTCGACTGTCGCCGTCGACGCCATGCCTCGGACGGCTGAGGTCGCCTTTGCGGCGGCGGACGCAGCGCCCGTCGTCGCCGCTTCCACCCGAGCTCGCACGGTGGCGCCGGGGTCGGCGGATCGCTCCTCGAGCAATGATCGTCGCGCGTTCGCGACTGACGCAGCGACGCCTCTCGATTCCTTCGCCGATGTCGCAGCGCCGCTCGCCGGCGCGCGTGGCGCGCAGGACTCGTCGTCGAGCGGCGAAGGCGGCATTGATCATCGCGCATTCACGGGGACGGCCGGACGATCGACGGCTTCCGTCGACATCGAGCCTTGGGCCTTCGATGTCCAGGGCGGCGTCTCGGCGCCAGCCGAGGCGTCGCTCGCGCCGGCGTACGTTTCGACTGTCGTCGCAACGTCGAGCGACGCTCGGGTCGACGAGGCGTCGACGAGCGCAAGCGCGCCGGAATCGATCGGAACGCTCGCCATTCTCGCGTCGCCGACGCAATTGCCGGCGGCGTTCGCCGAATTGCTCGCGCCGCAAGCGCGCAGCCTGCTGGCCTCCGCATCGGCGCCGATCGAGACTACCGCCGCCGCACGCGGGGCTCCTGTCGCCGATACGCAGCGTCAGAGCGTCGCGCCGAAAATTTTGACGATCGAGCTGGAGCCTGCGTCGCTCGGCGCGGTCGTCGTCAAGATGAAGCTGGGGCATTCGGGAATCGACATGCGCATCAGCGTCGAATCGACGGAGGCGCTGCGGCGGCTCGATTCGACTCGCGACCAGCTCATCGAGGCGATGCAATCGTCCGGCTGCTCGGTCGATTCCTGCACGATTCAGATCGGCCAGAACACAGGGGATGGCGGTAATGCGCAAGCCGCGTCCGATGGCGGCGCGGCCTATGCGCAATCGAGCGGCGCAGGAGCCGGGCGCGACGAGCAGAGCGTCGGACGACAGGGAGCGGGCTATGGCGGACAGGGGGGCGATCGCAGGCGCGGCGCCGGCGGCGAAGCCGCTGAGCCGGGGACGAACGGCGACAATCGGCGCGTCGCTGATCGTCGTGGCGGCGACCTCTATCTGTGACGCGCGCGCCGAGGGCCGGCCGACCTCCAATATTTGCGAAAGGGAGATGATCCGCGCCTCGAATGAGAATGCGGTTCCGCTCGCTGTGCTCTATGCGGTGGCGCTCACCGAGACGGGGCAGAGAGGCGCGCTCAACGCTTTCGCGATGAATGTCGAAGGGCGCGCTGTGTTCAGCGCCGATTTCCGCGAGGCGATGATGCGCTTTCTCGCGGCGCGGCGATCCGGCGCCGTGCTCATCGACATCGGCTGCATGCAGGTCAATCATCATTTCCACGGCGCGAGATTCGCGAGCGTGGAGGCGATGTTCGATCCGCGCGCCAATGTCGATTACGCCGCGCGCTTCCTCAAGGATCTGCGCAAGAGGGAAGGAAGCTGGACGTCGGCCGTCGCGCGCTATCACGCGGGGCCGAACAATGCGCCGGCGCAAAAGAGCTACGTCTGCTCGGTCATCGGCAATATGATCGCCAGCGGCTTCGGCGCCTGGACCGACGCCTCGCGCGATTTCTGCCGTCAGCGCCGGGAAGCCGCGTCGCGCTGAGCGCGCCGGCGTTCAGCGCGGCTCGGTTTCGCCCGCCGCGCTCGCGGCGCGATGCAGATAGGAGGCGAAGGCGTCGAAGATCTTGCGCATCTGCGGCGGCTTGTAGGGAAAGACGTCGACCGGGTCCATGTCATGGACCAGCAGAGTATGATCGACCTTGAAGACGATCAGCTCGCCATTCTCCGTCTCCGCGCAATCGACGCCGAAATAGGTGAGGCCGATACATTCGACCAGAGCGTCGAATGTATCGGCGTGACGCGTCACGAATTCCGTGTCGAAGGTGGCGAAGAAGCGCTCCTCCTCGCTCCGGCGCCGCATGTCTGCTTCCATTCTGGCGTCGACATAGGAGCCGCTCCAGCCTTCCGAGACGGCGAGATGACAGGCGTAGGGGCGGCGATCGATGAAGAGCAGCCGAATCTTGCGATAGAGTCCGTCACGACCTCGGCAATCGACGAAGGGCGACACGAGATAAGAGCGATCGGAGCGCTTCCCGAGAAAGAGCGTGAGCCCGAACGGCGTGTCGATCTTCTCGGCGCCGCGCTCATTGCGTTGCTCGACGGCGCGGATGACGATCGGAAAGCGCCAGTCCGAAGCATGCGAAGACGTGGCGGCGCGCAGCTCGTCGCGCAAGACGCGACGCAGAATAGGCGTGCGCAGGCCCGCATCCGTCAGATTGGCGGCGAGCTCGACAGGCTCGAGCATGGAGACGCGGCCGGGAAGATTGACGACCGGAGTCGGCCAATAGGCGAGCAGCGCCTCGAGCTCGGCGAGCAGGGGGCGGTTCGGGCGCGTCGCGGCGATCGCGACGAAAGCCAGATCATGGTCCGGCAGCTCCGTCGGCAGCGCGCGCCCGGCCAGCACATAGACCATCGTCAAGGCGATGTCCGAGCCTTCGAGCAGAAATTCCAGCGGCGTGTTGGCGCCGATATCCGCGGCGGCGACGAAGGCCAGCACGCGCAGTCGCGGATTGGCGCCGCAGCAGGTGCTGCGGAACACGCGCTGCTTGCTCAGCGCCATCGCCTGCCGCTTCAATCCTGTCGCGAGATTTCCCTCGAGCTGATCGATGACGGCGAGGTCCATCAGCGCGCCGGCGTGATCGGGGTCGCGCTCGCACATGCCGAGCAGGCGGCCGGCGACGCGGCTCAGATCGACTCCTGCGAAGGCGAGCCTCGTGAGCTTCGCCAGGCCGATCGGTAGTGTGTTCATGGGATCCGACGATCGGTCCATACGCATCAATTCACCGTCTGCCCGCTCCGATTGCCGAACGGAACTCGGCCATATGGTTCGCCATCACGCTCTGCGGCGAGGAATTTCGGCCGTCGATCCGCGTCTCGCTTCGGATGCGATTGCTAACGACTCAACATTTCCCGAAGCTTGTCGAAATTTCGCAGCGCGATTCAACTTCGTGCGATTTTGAGCTATCCATTTCTAGTTCATCGATTCGAGGAACGATCGCATGGTTGACGCTCCGACATTTCGCCCCGATGCGACGCGCCGCACGCCGCCGAACGCAAAGCCGAAGATTGCGAGGCCGCCGCTCGTCGCGGATCGCCGCACGCCGCCCACGCGCCCCGCGCGCGAGATCGGCGAGATGGCGGTGCGCACCGCGGGCGTCGGTCTCGCTGTCGTCTCCACGGCCTTCGCCGCCTATATGATCTCGAATGCGGAGCGGCAGCCGCAATTCGCCGGTCTCGAGCATCTCGCGATCTACAGCCGTCCTACGGTCATCGCCGCGAGGCGCATTCAGACTCAGGTCGCGGATCAGCGCGGCAAGATCGACTTCACCCCCGTCGGCTCGATCGGCGAGGCGCAATCGGAGGCCGGCGTTCCCGGCTTCTCGCTGCTCAGCGTGCGATCCGGCGTCGCTCTGCTGCAGACGCCGAACGCGATCATCAAAGTTTCGGCGGGCGATCTCGTCGAGGGCCTCGGCCGGGTCACCGCGCTCGAGCGCCGCGGCGAGAATTGGGCGCTGGTGGCGACGGGCGGCGTCGTCATCGGCAATTGATCGGCGCGGATCATCGCCGAGGGAGGCGCGGATTCGCGCGCGCGATCGCCTGATCGATCTGCGCATTGAATTCCGCGAGCAGGCGTTCGGCCTGCCGCGCACGGGACTTTTCCTGTCGATCCGGGTGGCAGGCCCAGGCGAGCCGCCGTCGCAGCGCGCCGAGCTTTGCGAGCGAGCCTTCGGCGCGCATGAGCTCGGCGAGGGCCTCCTCGCGCTCCGGCAGCTGCGCTGCTTTCGGCTGTGGGGCGGGGGGCGGCGGCTCGGGCGGCTTCGGGAGATCGACGCCATAGGCGCGGCAGACGCGGGTTGCGCGGTCTTCGTCGGAGGGCGGCGCAGGCGGCGGGGCGGCGCGCAGAATCGTCCCGACCGGCGGGGGACGCAGGGGCCCGGACTCACGTTCCGTTCGATGGGACGCTTTTTCCAGGCAGTCGAGAATGGTTCCGAAATCCGTCATGGTTCCGAGCCGCAGGCGAGGCCGGGATCATGACCGCGAAGGAGTGAAAGATTGGTTGATCGAGCGGGCCGGGGCTCCGCTCAGCCGTGCGCCGCGCCCTGCAGTTTGTCGGCGACCTCGCGGAACGGATCGACGCTCGGCGGCGATTGCGGCGACTGGATCAGCGCATCATAGAGCTTGGGAACCAGCTGGACCGCCTGATCCAGCTCGGTGTCGGTTCCCCGTTGATAGCCTCCGAGCATGCGCAGATCGCGCGTGTCCTCATATCGAGACACCAGCGCGCGCAGCTTTTGCACGAGATGCCGTTGCTCGGGCTTCCATGCGTGATGGGCGAGGCGCGAGATCGACGCTTTGAGATCGATCGCCGGATAGCGGCCCTGCTCGGCGATGGCGCGATCGAGCACGATATGGCCGTCGAGCGTGCCGCGCACGCAATCGGCGATCGGATCATTGTGATTGTCGCCGTCGACGAGGACAGAATAGACGCCGGTGATCGATCCGCGTCCTTCCTCGCCCGGGCCGGCGCGCTCGAGCAGCCGCGGAATGTCGGCGAATATGCTCGGCGTGTAGCCATGCGCCACGGGCGGCTCGCCGGCGGCAAGCGCCACCTCGCGCGAGGCGTGCGCGAAGCGGGTGACGGAATCGACGATGAGCAGAACATTGCGCCCGATGTCGCGAAAATACTCCGCGATCGTCGTCGCCGTCAGCGGCGCCAGACGGCGCATCATCGGGCTCTCGTCGCCGGTCGCGACGACGACGATCGACTCGCTCGCCTGCCCGGAGAGCACATCGTCCAGAAACTCCCGCACCTCGCGGCCGCGCTCGCCGACGAGGCAGATGACCACCGTGTCGAAGCCCGGCGCGCGCGCCAGCATGGCCAGCAGCGTCGATTTGCCGACTCCCGAGCCGGCGAAAATGCCGATGCGTTGTCCGGCGCAAATCGGCGTGAAGCAATCGACGGCCTTGACGCCGGTGCGCACGCCGACGTTCACGCGGTTGCGGCGCATCGCCTTGGGCGCGGCGGCGTCGACGTCGAAGGCGGTGTCGCCTTCCGACAAGGCGCCGCGCTCGTCGATCGGCCGCGCAAAGGCGTCGAGCACGCGTCCGGCCCAGTCGTCATTGGGAGCGACGGCGATCGGCCCGGCGCGATAGGCCGGCGAATTGAGGCCGATGCGCACGCGGTTGTCGAAGGATTTGACGATCGCGCCGTCCTTGCCGACGCGCACGACCTGTCCCAGCGCGCCGTCCTGCGGCGAGCCGATGCGCACGCATTCGCCGAGCTCGACGAAGTCCGAAAGGCCGCTCACCCGACAATGCGACGGCGTCACTTCCGTCACCAGCCCGAAGACGCGAAAATGCTCGGCGCGGCGCTGATGGCGCTCGACGGCCTCGCGAAGTCGTTGCAGCGAGGTCATGAGCCGCCGAGCGTGCGAATCGCTTCGCGCTGCGAGCTGTCGAGCATGTCGTTCATCGAGCTCATGCTGTCGAAAGCGCGCGATGTGGCGATCAGCTTGGCCATTTCGTGAATCGGATTGACGTTGGAGCCTTCGATGAAGCCCTGCTGCACGCCGTTGCGCACGAAATCGAGCACTGCGGTGGCGGGCTTGGAAGGGATGATGCTGGCGTTCGGGCCGCGGGTCAGATCGGCGGTCTCGTCGACGGCGAAGAGGCCGACGGCGCCGATCTGCCTTCCGCTCTGCGTGATCATTCCATCGCGCGAGATCATCGGCGGACCGCCATTGGGATCGAGCACGACGGCCGAATTGCCGGCGTCGAGAATGGGAAAGCCTCCGACCGTTTGGAGATCGCCCGTATCGGACATGCGCATGCGTCCGTCGCGCGTGTAGGCGGTTCCGTCCGGCGTGCGAATCGCGAAGAAGCCATTGCCGACGATGCCGATGTCGTAAGGGTCGCCGGTCTTGGTGAGCTCGCCGACGGCGCGCGAGATGAAATCCTTGCCGGCCGACACATAGGCGGTCTTGCTCGTGTCGGTCGCGGAGACGACCTGCTGGAAGCTCACGCCGTCTGCGCGATAGCCGGGCGTCGCCGCATTGGCGATGTTGTTGGCGAGAGTCTCCAGCCGCTTGTCGACCGACACTTGCGCCGAAAGCGAGACGTAAAAGGCCGATTGCATGTTCTCGATTTCCGTGCCCAGCGCGGCGGCTCGATCCCGTCGCTCTTTCCTGAAATTGCCCGGTTTTGCTTGTGTGAAGCTGAAAGAAAATGTCAGCTTCGCGCAAGCGACGCTCACTAATTCCACAGATGCGGTTGCATCGGGAGAGACGGCGTCATGGGCTTTTTAGTCGGGCTGATCATCACGATGGGATGCATGTTCGGAGGCTTCGCCGCGCTCGGCGGCCATTTGATCGTGCTGTGGCAGCCATGGGAGTTCGTGATCATCATGGGCTCCTCGCTCGGCACTTTCGTCGTCGCCAATCCGACCAAAGTGATCATGGACACCGGCAAGGCGCTCGGCCAGGCCGTCCTCGACAAAGGCCCCAAGCATCGCGACTTCCTCGACATTCTCGGCCTGCTGCACGCATTGATGCGCGAGTTGCGCAGCAAGCCGCGCAACGAGGTCGAGGCGCATGTCGACAATCCGGCGGAATCGAAGATTTTCACCGCATTTCCGAAGGTGCTCGCCAATAAGGAGATGACCACCTTCATCTGCGATTACTGCCGGCTCTTCATCATCGGCAATGTCCGCACCTTCGAGATCGAGGCGCTGATGGACGAGGAGATCGCCGCCATCCGCTATGACCGGCTGAAGCCCTATCATGCGCTGACCTCGGTCGGCGACGGCCTGCCGGCGCTCGGCATCGTCGCGGCGGTGCTCGGCGTCATCAAGGCGATGGGCGCGCTGGATCAATCGCCGGAGCTGCTCGGCGGCCTCATCGGCGCCGCCATGGTGGGCACGTTCGCCGGCATTTTCGTCTCATACGGCATCGTCACGCCGCTCGCCTTCAAGGTCAAGGTGGCGCGCAGCAAGGAATGCCATCTCTACGTCATCGTCAAGCAGACGCTGCTCGCCTTCATGAACGGCGCCATGCCGCAAGTGGCCGTCGAGCACGGACGCAAATCCATTCCCTCCCACGAGCGCCCCTCGATCGACGAGGTCGAGAACGAGACGCTCTCCGGCGGCGCCGCCGAGGCGGCGTGATAGGCATGAGCATGGACCGCGCCGTCGAATACGCCTCGCGAGGAGTGAGGGAGCGCTTGCTCTCTGGCGGCGGCCCGTCGCTCGATCGCATGCCGCTCTTGCGCGCCGTGCTCGACGCTATGGCGTCGGAGGTGCAGGATTCGATGCGCGGGCTCGCCGAAGGCGCGATGCAGTTCGTCGTGGAGGCGACCAGCGTCGCGCGCGCCGGCGACGTCGTGGTCGAGGCGGAGCGCTCGGCGCTCGCCGCCGCCTATGTCTCCGGCGCGGATTTGGACGCCAAGACGATCATCGGCGCCGATCGCCGCTTCGTGTTCACGCTGCTCGAGGCGCTGTTCGGCTCGGACGGCTCCGAGACGCCCTATGACATGGAGCGCGCGCTCACGGCGATCGAGACGCGCGTCGGCATGCTGGCCTTTGCGCGGGTGACGTCGGCGCTGCAGGCGGCCTTCCTCTCGCTGGCCGGAACCAGCTTTTCGCTCGAGCCGGCGGAGGCTCGCGCGGAGCCCGCGGGCGGCGCGCGCAAGAACGGCTTTTGCGTGGTCTGCCGTTGCCGGCTGCGCGCCTTCGGAACGGAGGGCGAGCTGTTCGTCGCCATTCCGCAGGCGACGCTCGATCCGATGCGCGACGCGCTGTCGCAGGCGGCGTCGACGGCGGCGCCTTCGGCCGATCCGCTTTGGGCGAAGCGGATGAAGGAGCGCGTCACGCAGACGGAGGTGACGTTGAGCGCGGTGATGGAGAAGACCGATCTGACGCTCGCCGATGTCGCGCGTTTCGAGGTCGGCCAGGTCATCGAGCTGCCGGTGTCGCCGACGGGTCTGGTCGCGCTGATGTGCGAAGGCCAATCGCTGTTCTGGTGCGAGATCGGCCAGAAGGACGGCTCCTATACGATTCGCATCGACGATTTCGTGGATCAGCAGCAGGAATTCATCGACGACGTCCTGCGCGGCTGAGCGCAGGCGGGACGGCGGCGGCGTCCGAGGACGACATTGGAGAGATCGACATGGGTGAGTTCGACTTGGAGAGCTCGAAGAGCGAGGAGCTCGAGAGGCTGATCGGCGGCTCCCGAGCGATCGGCGAGGATTTCGTGATGGAATCGCGGGTCAGCGAGCCCGAGATCGATCCGCGGAAATTCGAATCGATCCTGCGGATTCCCGTGGTCATGCAGGTGGTGATCGGCTCGGTGACCATGCCGGTCTCCAATCTGCTCAAGCTCGGACGCGGCGCGATCGTGCCGCTCGACCAGAAGATCGGCGAGCCGGTCGATGTCGTCGTCAATGGGCGGCTCATCGCGCGCGGCGAGGTGGTCGTGGTCGAGGACGACAACACGCGCTTCGGGGTCTCGCTCACCGAGATCATCGAGCCCGGGAGCGGCGCGCGGCGCATGTGACGGAGGCGGGAGCCCGCAATGACGAATTTGATAGCCGCCGACGCGGGCCGGACGCTCAACGGCCCTGAGAAAGTGGCGGCGCTGCTGCTGTCGGTCGACAAGGACGTGGCGCAGCGCGTTCTCAAGCATTTCGACCGCGACGAGCTGCGGCAGATCACCAAATTCGCGGCCGGCCTCGGCTCGGTTTCCGCCAGCACGATCGAGCCGCTCATCGACGATTTCATGGCGCGGCTGGAGAGCGGCGGGTCGGATCTCCGCGGCACGGCCGGCGAGGCCGAGAAGCTGCTGACGGGCGTGATTCCGCCCGATCAGATCGCCGAGATCATGTCGGATGTGCTCGGCAGCTCGAACAGCGCCGTCTGGGGCCGCGTCGGCTCCGCGCCGGAAGCCGCCTTCATCGAATATCTCTCGAAAGAGCATCCGCAGACAACGGCCTTGACGCTGTCGCAGATCGATCCGGCGCGCGCCGCCAAGGCGTTGTCGATCCTTCCGGCCGAGTTCCGCGACGACGTCATGCGTCGCATGCTGTCGTCGAAGGCGGTGACCGACGAGGCGCTGCGGCTGCTCGAGACCACTTTGCAGGAGGATCTTCTGCAGAACTCCGAGCTCACCGCCTCCGCTGCGAAAAACGCCAAGCTCGCGGCGATCATCAACAAGATGGAGCGCGAGCATGCGGACGGCGTGCTGCGCAGCCTCGCCGAGCGGCGCCCGCGCGACGCCGAGGCGCTGAAGGGCATGCTCTTCAATTTCGACGACATCACCAAGCTCAACGTCCGCGCCCGCATGATTCTGTTCGACGCCATTCCCGCGGACCGCGTCATCATGGCGCTGCGCGGCGCCGAGGTGGAGGTTCGCGACTTCGCGCTCGCGGCGCTCTCCGCCCGCACGCGGCGCATGGTGGAGGCCGAGCTCGCGAGCGGCGCCACGCCGCAGCGCCGCGACGTGATGGAGGCGCGCCGAATCATCGCCGATACGGTTCTGCGGCTCGCCGAGCAAGGCAAGATCGATCTCTCGCGCTCGTCCGAGGAGGTCGCCGAATGACGGCCTCTGAGCGATGAGCGACACGGACGACAAGGAATCCCGAACAGAAGAGGCGACAGAGAAGAAGATTCTCGACGCCTTGGAGCAGGGCAAGACTCCCGTCTCCCGCGATCTGTCGATCGCCACGCTCTTCCTCACGTTTCTCCTTTGCGCCGCCTTCGTCGTCCAGTCGGCCGGCGCGCATCTCGCCGGCTCGCTGGCGTTGATGCTCGGCAATGTCGGTCAGTTCGCGCTGACCAATGGCGCGGACGCCTATATGCAGTCGCGGACGGTGGTGCTGGAGACCAGCGCGTTTCTCACGCCGATTCTCGGCATGTTCATCGTCGCGGCGCTGGTCGCCGCATTCCTCCAGGGCTCGCCGCGTCTCGTCTTCCAGCGTATCGAGCCGGACTTCTCGCGCATCTCCCTGATGGAGGGATTGAAGCGCATCTTCAGCATCGGCGGCGTCGTCGAGCTCGCCAAGTCGGTGGCCAAGATCGTCATCATCGCGGGCGCGGTTGTTTTTTCGCTCAACGTCGACCGCGGGCTCATCACCGATTCGATGCGCGTCGAGCCCGGTCAGGTGCCGGGACTGCTGCTCAAGCTCGTCATTCGCTTGACCAGCGTCATCTGCATTCCGGTCGTTCTGTTGGCTATGGCGGATTTCGCCTGGAGCCGATCGAAATGGCGCCGCGACATGCGCATGAGTCGCCAGGAGATCAAGGAAGAGCATCGGCAGTCGGAAGGCGATCCGATGATGAAGGCGCGCCTGCGCTCCATCGCGCTCGATCGTACGCGCAAACGGATGATGGCGGCGGTTCCACGCGCGACCTTCGTCATCGCCAATCCCACTCATTACGCCATCGCTCTACGCTATGTGCGCGAGGAAGGCGGCGCGCCGCTCGTCGTCGCCAAGGGAACGGATCTGATCGCGCTGAAGATCAGGGAAATCGCCGAGGCCAATGGCGTTCCCGTGCTCGAGCGCCAAGCGCTGGCGCGCGCCATGTACGACCTCGTCGAGGTCGATAAGATGATCCCGCAGGAGTTCTATCGGCCGGTCGCCGAGCTCATTCACTTCCTGCACAATGGCGGCCGCGCGCCGGCGCGTCCCGCGTCACGCTGATCGCGTGCGAGAATTCCAGCTTGACGCAAGACCAGCCGAATAGCGTTGCGAATACGAACGCTGCGCGAGGCATCATGGTCGAGCCTGTTTTTCTCTTCGATCTCGTCGAAAAGCAGCGGAGCTGGCTCTCCGCGCGCCAATCGGCTGTGTCCCAGAACGTCGCCAACGCCAATACGCCCGGCTACAAGGCGGTCGACGTCACGTCTTTCTCGAAGGTCATGGACCGCAGCGCATTGGAGCTCGCCGGCACCAATGGGCTGCATATTCAGACTGCCGCCTTCGATCCGCGCCCGTCCTCGCCCAAGGACGGCGCGAATTGGGAGACGAGCCTGTCGGGCAATTCTGTCAGTCTCGAGCAGGAGATGATGAAGGCGGGCGAAATTCGCGGCGCCTTCTCGCTCGGCACCAACATCATGAAGTCGTTCCACGGAATGTGGATGGCGACGTTGAAGGGATAATGCGAAAGATGGACGCTCTCGAAGCCTCCATGAAAATTTCCGGCGCGGGCCTCGAGGCGCAATCCTCGCGTCTGCGGGTCGTCGCCGAGAATATGGCCAATGCGCGCTCCACGGGCCCGGTTGCGGGCGCGAATCCTTATGTGCGCAAGACGGTCACCTTCGCCAATGAGCTCGATCGCGCGACCGGCGCGGAGCTCGTGCATGTCGGCGCCGTCGGCGTCGATCGTTCGCCGTTTCGCGTCGAGCATGATCCGGGCAATCCGGCCGCCGACAAAAACGGCAATGTCAAATTCCCGAATGTGAATATTCTCACCGAGGTCGCCGATATGCGCGAGGCCAATCGCGCCTATGAGGCCAATCTCCAGGTCATGAAGCAGACGCGCGATCTGCTCACCATGACGATCGATCTGTTGAAGGGAAGCCAATGATCGGACTCGTGCCCGGAATCGTCGCCTCTGTCGCGTCCAGCTCCGGCGTGTCGGCGTTGGGCGGCGCAGCCAAGAGCGCAGCCGCTTCGTCGGTCGACGGAACGTCTTTCTCGCAAGTGCTCGATCAGCTCACGACGGGCGTCATCGACAAGGTGAAATCGAGCGAGGCGGCCTCGATCGCCGGCGTGCAGGGCAAGGCCTCGGCGCAGCAGGTGGTGGACGAGATCATGTCCGCCGAGCGCGCTCTGCAGACAGCCATCGCCGTGCGCGACAAGGCGGTCGGCGCCTATCAGGAAATCAGCCGGATGACGATTTGAACAAGGATCGGTAAGACAATGCGAGCGCTCGCCATCGCGGCCACGGGCATGAACGCCCAGCAGCAGAATATCGAAGTTCTCTCCAACAACATCGCCAATATCAACACGACTGCGTTCAAGCGCTCGCGTGCGGAGTTCACCGATCTGCTCTATCAGGCGGACCGTCTCCAGGGCGTTTCCAACCGCGGCCGCGACGCGACGATTCCGGAAGGATCGCAGACCGGCCTCGGCGTGCGGCTCGCGGCGATCCGCAGCCTGCAGACGCAAGGCTCGCTCACGCAGACCGGCAATCAGCTCGATCTCGCGCTGCAGAACCGTGGTTGGTTTCAGATCGTGGGTCCGGACAGCGAGACGGTCTATACGCGCGCCGGCTCCTTCAGCACCAACGCCAATGGGCAATTGGTGACGGGCGACGGCTATCTGGTGACGCCGACCGTCGTCATTCCCACCAACGCCACGGCGATCACGATCAATCAGTCGGGCGTCATCTCGGCGACGATCGGCGGGCAGACGGCGCCGCAGCAGCTCGGGCAATTGACGATCGCCAATTTCGCCAATGAATCGGGCCTCGAGGCGCTGGGCGGCAATCTGTTCCGCCAGACGGTCGCCTCCGGCGCGCCGGTGGTCGGCGTGCCGGGCGATCCGGGCTTCGGCACGATCAGCCAATATTATCTCGAGAGCTCGAATGTCGATCCGGTCAAGGAGCTCGTCAATCTCATCTCGGCGCAGCGCGCCTTCGAGCTCAGCTCCAAGGTGATCCAGGCGGTGGACGAGATGGAGGGCACTGTCTCGAAGGGAATCCGATGATGCGGCTGCCGCGGCTCGTCGCTCTCGTGCTGGCCGCAACGGTCTGCGGCCTCACGCCGCTGCGCGCGGAGGAGCGCATGCTCCCCGTGCCGCTCGCCGTCATCTATCCGGGCGACGTCATTCGCGACTCCATGCTCGGCGAGCGCGCCTTCGGCTTCGGCGGGGGCGTGGACGGCTCGATGGCGGAGACCAAGGGCGCGCTCGTCGGCAAGATCGCGCGGCGCACGCTTTTGCCGGATCGGCCGATTCCGATCATAGCGGTCGACGCGCCGAAGGTCGTCGGCGTCAATGCGGCGGTGAAGATCGTCTTCGACGAGGGCGGCATGGTCATCGTCGCTTATGGCTCCGCGCTTCAGGCGGGCTCGGTCGGCGATCTCATTCGCGTGCGCAATCAGGACAGCGGTCTCGTCGTCACCGGCCGTGTGCAGGCGGATGGCTCCGTTCGCGTGAGCGAGGGCTGATGCGCAGGCTCGTCGCGCTCGCTCTGCTCGTGCTGATGGGCGCGCCGGCGCTCGCCGTTGTGCGCATCAAGGACATTACGTTTCCGCGCGGCGTGCGGGAATATCAGCTGCTCGGCTATGGGCTCGTCGTCGGCCTGGCGGGAACCGGCGACACATTGCGCAATGCGCCTTTCACCGAGCAATCGGTGTCCTCCATGCTGGATCGCCTCGGCGTCAATGTGCGCAACAGCGCGTTGCGCACGCGCAATCTCGCCGCGGTGATGGTGACGACGGCGCTGCCGCCTTTCGCCGGCTGGGGCTCGACCATCGACGTCACCGTGTCGGCGATGGGCGACGCGACCTCGCTGATGGGCGGAACGCTGCTCCTCACCTCGCTCACCGGCATCGACGGCAATGTCTATGCGATCGCGCAAGGGCCGATCGCGGTGTCGGGCTTTTCCGTCGGCGGACAGAACGAGACGCTGACCCATGGCGTCGCGACCGTCGGCCGTGTGCCCAATGGCGCCAGCGTGGAGCGCGAGGCGCCGCGCCCGTCCGGCGAGAATGGGTCGCTGGTGCTCGAGCTGCGCAATCCCGATTTCGAGACCGCGGTGCGGATCGCCGATGCGATCAATCGCTATAGCCAAGAGAAATATCATCAGCGGATCGCGCGCGAACGCGACAACCGCAGCGTCGCGCTGACCTCCACGCGCGGCGGCGCGACGCGGCTGCTCGCCGAGATCGGCGAGCTGCGCGTCGAGCCGAGCACGCCCGCGCGCGTCGTCATCGACGAGCGCACGGGCACTGTGGTGATCGGCCAGGATGTGAAGATATCGCCGGTCGCATTGACGCATGGCGGCCTCACCGTGCGCATCAACGAGACGCCGGAAGTCTCGCAGCCGGCGCCGTTCTCCAATGGCAAGACGACGGTCACCAGCCAGACGCGCATCACCGCGACCGAGGAGGTCGGCGGCGTCGCGACGCTCGAGGGGCCGACATTGCGCACGCTGGTGCGCGGGCTCAATCAGATCGGATTGAAGCCGACCGGAATCATCTCGATCCTGCAGGCGATCAAGACGGCGGGAGCCTTGCAGGCCGATCTCGTCATCCAATAACGTCGGATCAATGCGGCCGGCTCGTCCGCAGAGCGCTCTCCAGCGCCATGATGACCGGTATGACGGCCGCCTTCTCGCGTTGCGCGGCGGCGAAGAGCTCGACGCCCGCGTCCTGCTCGATCCTCTGCAGCGCTTCGAGCTGACGCTCGAGGCATTCGAGCAGCGTCGCTGCGTCGACGCGCTCGAGCGTGAGCGAAAGCTCGATCTGATCACCCATATGCTCCTCCAGGATGCGCTTGGTCTCGTCGCCATAATTGGGAGACGGGGCGGTCCGGCGGTAGGGGGACAGTGGCGGCGTCGGCCGGCCCCTCTCATAATCGGGTGGGAGGCCGCCGCCGGGCCAGCGGAAAACGGCCTGGCGTCGTTCATCGCGCAAATTCAAGCGAGTGTGCAAGATTCGAACGATTTGCGCCGGCGGCGGTCGCAACTGCGTTGCAGCCGGATTGCGGATCGACGCGGTTTCTATGATAATCGCCGCGACGCTCGAGCGTGGGCGTTCGACGATACCGAGGGCCCGGGGTCTAGGCCCGACCGGCGAATCTGATTGAGGAAACCCTTCGAGGGAATTCGAGCGCTCGTCACGCTCCCGCTCTCAGGCTCGCCCAAGCGAGTGAGAGAACAAAATATGGCAAAGAATTCCCTGATCGCCTTGCTGCAGCAGAAGCTCGACTCCGCACGCCGCGAATTACGGTCGGCGGCGGTCGATTTCGAGATTTCGGACGAACAGCTCCTCGCATTGCGGGCGAGCGCGCGGCAAATCTTCCTGGAGCTCAGGGAGCAGGATCGCCAAGCGGCGCAAAAAGGTCTGCTCGCGGCGCTGAAATTCTGGTGAGTCGCGGCGGGGGCGGCTGAAAATTGGACACATGGGCTAGTAAGCCGCCCCGACTTGCATTTAAATGCAGGACACGATCATCGGCAACCGCGATAAGTCGACACGTTCAGTGCGATGTGCTGGCCGCCGGATCATGAGGAAACGACCATGAAGTTCAAAACCGCCGCTCTCACGCTCGCTTTCGGCGGCGCGCTGTTCGCCTCCACCCTGGCTCTCGCCGACGACCGGCTCGATCAGGCCCTCCGCCACGTCGAGGAGGCGATCACCCAGATCAAGCTCAAGGACACCGGTCTGCTCGCCTATCATGCCGATCTCTCGCTGGAAAAGGCGGAGTCGCTGCAGAAGTTCAAGCCCGACGCGCATCTCGCCGCCGCGATCGACCATTTGAAGGCCGCGGTCGACGAGGCCCGCCAGAACCATCTGGCGCAGGCCGCCGACCATGCGAAGGCCGCCGAGGGCGAGCTCAAGCAGGTCGCGCAATAATCTCGCAAGTCGCGCAATAACCACGCGAAAGCCGCGGCGCGCCCCCCGATGGGAGGCGCGCCGCGGCCCGCGCGAAGGCTTCAGGCTTTTCCGCCCCGATAGAGAACGAGCTCCGGACGTCCGGCCGAGGCGGGGCGCACCACGCGGCGGCCGGTCGGCTCCAGCAGACGGAATCGCGCCTCGCTCGGCGCGATGACGCGAAACGACTTCAGCCGCAGCGGGCTGGCCGGCGCCACGCCGAGCCAGCGCGGACGGCGCGCCGGCGCGAGCGCGCCGAGCACGCGGGAATGCGTCTTGCCGAAATGACGCAAGGGCAGCAGGAGCAGCTCGAGCTCCAATAGATCGCCTTCGTCGCCGGCGCGTCCCTCGACCCCGGCCACGACAGGCGCCACCCCGTCAATGACCGTCAACATGACGGAGGCGAGCGTTCGGCGATCGTCGGCGGACCACAGATCGAGAAAGGACTTCCCTTTCTGCTCGTCGAGCCAGAGCGCGTTCAGCCGCGTGCCGCACAGGCGGATCGGGAACCGGCCCGCCTCGTCGATCTCGATGATGAAGGAATCGGGCAGCGCCTCGCGAATTTCCGCCGGGTCGATTTCGGACCGCTCGGGCGCCGACCGCGCCCCCTTCAAGCGGCTCCAATAAGCGTAGAGTTGCTGGTTGACCTTGTGTCTCATTTTGTTTCCAAAACGGCGTATCGTTAAGGACTTTGCGTCGAATCGGCGCGCCCTGCCGCCCGCCCCCGAGCGGCGAGAGCTGAAGAGCAGACGGCATGCCAGCGGCAAGGAATCGGTAACCACGCGGACGGGCGGCTTCCGCGAAGGCGAGGCGGGCGAAAGATGAACGAACGATCCGAGGCGCGTCCCGCCAGGGAGAAAATCCTCAATTTGCCCCGTGAGATCACCGGGCTGCTCGCGGCGCTGGCGGCGATTCAATTCGCGCTCGGCGCGCTGCCGGCGGCGACGGTCTCCGAGGTCTTCTCGGCGCTGGCCTTCGTGCCGGGACGGATTTCGATCGTCCTGGCGCCGGACGCCTTCATGCGCTCCATCGCCGCTCAGCTGGCCCCGGGCGTCGAGGCGAGCGACATAGCGGAGGCGCTCGGCGTCGGGCGCCTGCCCTGGTGGACCTTCGTCACCTATGCGCTGCTGCACGCCAATTGGACGCATCTCGCGGTCAATGGGGTGACGCTCGCGGCCTTCGGCTCGCCGCTGGCCCGCCGTTTCGGCGCGGCGCGCTTCCTGGCCTTCATGGCGCTGACGGCGGCCGCCGGCGCGGCGGCGCATTTTGCGATCCACCCCTTCGGTCTCGGCCCGGTCGTCGGCGCCTCCGCGGCGATCTCGGGAACCATGGCGGCGAGCGCGCGTTTCGCTTTCGCCCGGGATGCGGATTTCGGAGCGCCTGTGGCGTCGCGACGCGCGTCGAGCCTCGCCGAGCTCTGGTCCAACCGGCGTGCGCTCGCCTTTGTCGGGCTCTGGTTCGCGGTCAATCTGATTTTCGGCCTGTTCCCCGGGGCGGCGGGGTCGACGGAGCAGATCGCCTGGGAGGCGCATATCGGGGGATTCGCGGCCGGCCTGCTGCTGTTCGGCGCTTTCGACCGCCGCCGTGACGGAGGCCAGGAGACGAGACGCTAGAAGACGGTTCTATAAAGCGAGAGGGGAGGGATTTCGATATGAACGTCGCCCGCATACTCGCCCGCAAGGGGGCCGAGGTCGTCACCATCGCTCCGAGACGGACATTGCTGCAAGTGGCGGAGGAATTGACCCGCCGTGGGATCGGGGCGCTCGTCGTCGTCAATTCCGACGACGAGGTCGTCGGCCTCATCACCGAGCGGGACATCGTCGGCGCCATCGCTCGCTATGGCGTCGAGGCGCTCTGCGACGAGGTCGCGCGCTTCATGACCGCCGATCCCATGTCGATCGCCGAAGACCATACGCTGGAAGCGACGATGGAGGCGATGACCGTGGAACGCCGCCGTCATCTGCCGGTGCTGCGCGGCGGGCGGCTCGCCGGCCTCGTCTCGATCGGCGACGTGGTCAAATGCCGGATCGACGAGATCGAGGCCGAGCGTCAGGAATTGCGCGCCTATATCGCGACCGCCTGAGAGCTCCCGCGCGCAACGGCGAGTCGGCGGGAGCGATGTTCGGCGGAGCGGTGTTCGGCAGGAGCGCGATGTCTCTCGCTCCAGCCGGTCACGGCGTCGCGCCGATGAGCGGGATATGCGCGAAAATATTGGGCAGCGAGCGTCTCGTCGCCTCGTGGCCCAGCTCGATCAATTCCTTGGCGCGGTGGAAGTCGAACATGCCGACCTCCTCATGGCGCGCGTGGATCGTCGCGTCCGGAGGATCGCCGGCCATGCGCGAGCGCAAAATGCGATCCTGAATAATGTTGAAGGCGTCGATCATCGAGGCGGCGACATTGGGCGCGGCGCTGGGACGGCGCTGGAAATAGCGCGGCAGCAGATGCGCCGCGAGGCCGGGCTCGGACGCCGCGCCGAAGGGCGCGCCCGCGCCCGCTTCCACGGCGCCGCCGGCCGCATGGGCGTGATGGTCGTGGATCACATGGGAGCGATACATAGTGTCGGCGGTGACATTGACCGCGATCACGAAATCGGCGCCCAGCGCCCGGCAGACGGTGATCGGGATCGGATTGACCAGCGCGCCGTCGAACAGCCAGCGGTCGCCGATGCGCACCGGCTCGAAAATGCCGGGCAGAGCGTAGGAGGCGCGCACCGCCGGCGCGAGCGCGCCGCGCTTCAGCCAGACCTCGTGTCCGGTGCCGACCTCGGTCGCGACGGCGGCGAAAGCGACCGGCAGATCCTCGATCATCAAATCGGCGAGCTCCTTCTCGAGCGCGGCCCGCAGACGCTCGCCGCCGATGAGGCTCATGCCGGAAAAGGACAAGTCCATGAAGGTGAACACGCGTCGCTTGGTCATCGAGCGCGCGAAGGCCTCGATCGCGTCGAGCTTGCCGGCCGCGTAGCAGGCGCCCACGACGGCGCCGATCGAGGTGCCCGCGACGACGTCCGGAACGATGCCATGCGCCGCGAGCTCGCGCAGCACGCCGATATGCGACCAGCCGCGCGCCGCGCCGGCGCCCAGCGCCAGGCCGATCCTCGGCCTGCTCTCGGGCTTCTCGGGCTCGGCGATCGGCGTCGGCGGCCCGTCGACCGGAGGCGCGATCACGCCGTCGCCGTCTGCAGACCATCTCTCGAACGGATTGCGGAAAAAGGCCGTCATCGAGGCGCTCCTCGTTTTCCTCCCAAGGCGATTTTTTCTTATATTGGGAGGAAGGCTGCGCGCAGAAAGTAGCCGCCGGGTTAACGGCGCCGGATGCGCGGGCGAGCGTGTCCCGGCCGGCTCAGCCGGCGAGGACGAGACGGCCGGAGACGGGGTCCAAGCGACGATAGAAGCAGGACTTTCGCCCCGTGTGGCAGGCTTTGCCATCGCCGCCGGGCTCGACCGTCAGCAGCAGCGCGTCCTGGTCGCAGTCGACTTCGAGCGACACGACTTTCTGCACCTGGCCCGAGGTGTCGCCCTTGCGCCACAGGCTCTGCCGCGAGCGCGACCAATAATGCGCGATCCCGGTCTCGATCGTCTTCGAAAGCGCGAGCTCGTTCATATAGGCGACCATGAGCACCTCCTTGGTCGCCGCCTCGATGGTGATGCAGACGATGAGCCCCTGCGCGTCATAGCGCGGGGTGAAGGCGAGGCCCTCCTCGAGCGCGTGAGCCTCGGCCGGCGGCAGAGCGGACATTGCGGGTCTCCGGGGTGTCGTTCGGCGAAGGCTCGAGGCGAAGGTTCGGGGCGAAGGCTCAGCGGGCGCCGCGCAGCAGCGTGTAGAAATGCACCTGCTCGGCGGGATCGTCGCGGAACACGCCCGAGAACTGCACCGTCACCGTGGAAGAGCCCTGCTTCATCACGCCGCGCATGGACATGCACATATGCTCCGCCTCCACCAGCACGGCGACCCCGCGCGGGGTCAAATGCTGATTGATGGCGGTGGCGATCTGCGCCGTCATGGCTTCCTGCGTCTGCAGCCTGCGGGCGTAGACGTCGACGAGGCGCGCGAGCTTGGACAGGCCGACGACGCCGCCTGTCGGATAATAGGCGATATGCGCTTTTCCGACAAAGGGAACGACGTGATGCTCGCAATGCGAGAAGAACGGAATGTCGCGCACCAGCACGAGGTCGTCGTACCCCTCGACCTCCTCGAAGACGCGGGCCAGCTCTTCGCCGGCGTCCTCGGTATAGCCGCGGAAGAACTCCTCATAGGCTTTCACGACGCGGCGCGGCGTCTCCTTGAGGCCTTCGCGGTCGGGATTGTCGCCTGCCCAGCGCAGCAGCACGCGCACTGCCGCCTCCGCTTCCTCGCGGGTCGGACGTTGGACGGGCGTCTCGGCCGTCTCGGGACGGTCGAGCAAGGACTTAACCACGGCATCCATGTGGCGCCTCCAGAGAAATTACGGGCCCGACCATTTCGGGGACGACGGCCGCTTTCAACGCGGCCCATGGAATTATATACTCAGTGTCAGGATTCCACGTAACCCCCCAGCTAGCAACTTATCGGCCACAATGCTCGATCAAGTCTACAACCAGCGCATCCTGGAGCTTGCCGCGCAGATACCGCGTGTCGGTCGTCTCGCGGCCCCAGACGCCAGCGCCACCGCCCATTCCAAGCTCTGCGGATCGACCGTGACTGTGGACGTCACCCTATCCGATGGAAAAGTGGCGGATTTCGCACATGAGGTCAAAGCCTGCGCCTTGGGTCAGGCGGCCTCCTCGATCATGGCGCGCAACATTGTCGGCTCCACGCCGCGAGAGTTGCGCGCCCTGCGCGAGACCGTCCGCAAAATGCTGAAGGAGAATGGCGCCCCCCCGGACGGAAAATGGGAGGAAATCGCCATTCTGGAGCCGGTGCGCGACTTCAAATCGCGCCACGCCTCGACGCTTCTGACCTTCGACGCCGTCGTCGACGCGATCGGCCAGATCGAGAAGCGGCAGGCCGGCTGAGGGGCGCTTCGGCGCTCTCATCCGGCGATCAAGCCCGACATCTGCGCGACCGCGGCGGAGTCGGGAAAGGCCTTTTCCGCGAGCGCTTGCGCGGGGAGGCCGAATTGATCGGCGAGCAGGCCCTTCAGCACCGCGCGCAGATCATGCGTCGGGGCGAGGTCGCGTCCCTGATAGAGCTGGCTCGTCTTCAAGCCGGGCCAGTCGGCGATGATGCGCGCGCCCTTCACAGCGCCGCCGGCCAGAAAAGCGACGCTCGCCGCACCGTGATCGGTGCCGCCGGTGCCGTTGATGCGCGCCGTGCGGCCGAATTCGGTGATGGCGACGACGGCCGTGTCCTTCCACGCTTCGCCGAGGCCCTTCTCGAATTCCTCGAGGGCGCCGTCGAGGCCCGCGAGGCGCGTGGCCAACAGGCCGTTCTCATTGGCGTGCGTGTCCCAGCCGTCGAAGGCGAGCGCCGCGACGCGGGGGCCGTCCGGCGTCGCCAGCAGCCGCGCCGCGCCCATCGCCGCCTGGCGCATGCCATTGGGCTGATCCATGCCGCCGCGCGCCTTGGCCATATCGCCGGTGAGCCCGCCGGCGGCGGCGATCCTGTCGGCGTCGAGCCCGGCGCGCAGCGCCGCGCCGAGGACCGGATCGCTATGGGTGTAGAGATCGAGCACGCGCTGGGCGAGATCCTCGCCCGCCGGCGGCAGCACTTGCGGCGCCCAGCCCAGCGTCGGCGCCGGCCCGCGCATGACGAGCGGCGGCGCCGCGCCCACGCCGAGCCCGCGGCGGCGCGCCGGCTCGGCGGCTTGCAGCGCGAAGACGGCGCGATTGAGCCAGCCGGATTCGGTGTGGCCCGGCCCGGCGTAGCCGCTTTCCAGCACGTCCTGCCCGTCGAAATGCGATCGATCGCGATAGCTCGTCGCGACCGCGTGAACGACGCTCGCTCGGCCTTCCTTGTAGAGCCGCGCGAAGACCGGCATCGCGGGATGAAGCGCGAAAAATCCGTCCAGCGGCAAGGCCGGCTTGTCGCCGATGGGCGACAGCGCCAGCGCCCCGCGCAAGGCCACATAATCGGGATCGCCGATCGGCGCGACCGCCGAAAGACCATCGAGCGCGCCGCGCAGCACCACGACGATCAGGCGCGGATCGCGCGCCGCCGCAGCGCTCGCGGGACGTGGAAAATGCGCCAGCGCCAGCGAGACGCCGCCGAGCGCGAGAAGACGGCGTCGGGAGAGAGCGGCAGAAGCATGAGACATCATCGTCACCTCCGTTGAAATTCGGGGGACATCAAAAGAATGGCGAGCGCCTGCGGACGCGATTCCGCGCGGGAGACGGCCTCTCGGGTCTCGCGCGAGGCGGCGAGGCCGGCGGCCGTGTCGAGCACGCTGAGCGGATGGCCGATGTCTTTCGACCGCTGGGCGATCTGCCAGGCGACGTCGAGGCGCAATTTCATCGCCTCGGGAGAGGCCAGGGCGTCGAGCCTGTCGGGATAGCCATTGGGGCCGGGCGGCTGCCACAGCGGCATTCCCATCGCATTCAGCATATTGAGATATTGGCCGGGATCATTCGGAAGGGCGCCGGTCGCCCGCGCCGCGGCGACGAGAAACTCGTCCGGCGTGCGAATTTTCGAGAAGGGCGCGCTCCAGGCGAGATCGCTCTCGATCAAAGTCTCGGCGACGGCGGCGAGATCGCCGTCCGTCTCGCGGAACGTCTTCGCCAAGGCTTCGACGATCGGCTTCGGCGGCGCGTCGGCGATGAAATGGCGCGCCAGCTTCGTCGCGAGATGCGTCGCCGTCGCCGGATGGCGCGCAATGTCGGCGAGCGCCGCCGCGCCCTGATCGCGTCCCGTCTGCGGATAGCTCTTGCCGAGCAGCGTCGGCGCGCCGGGCTCGTGCCAATTGGCCTTGAACACGAAGCCGCCCGGCTCGCCGGCCTCGCTCTCGGCCTCGGCGAAGCTCCATCCGGTGATGATGCGCGCCAGCGCCGTCACATCGGCTTGCGAATAGCCGCCGCCGACGCCCAGCGTATGCAGCTCCAGAATCTCGCGCGCCAGATTCTCGTTGAGGCCCTTGCCGGCGAAACGCCCGGCCGCCGAGCCCGGCCCGATGGAGCGCTGATTGTCGAGATAGAACAGCATGGCCGGATGGCTCTCGACCGCCGCCAGCATATCGGCGAAACGGCCGAGCGCATGCGGCCGGATCGCCTCGCGCTCGAACGGCCCGGCGGCGACGCGGACGAATTGCCCCTTGGCGACCGAGACCGCGAAATGGTTCGACCAGAAGGCGACGAGCCGCTCGACGAAGCCGGCCTGAGCGCTCGCCTGCTTGTCGAAGCGCGCCATCGCCTCGGCGCGAAACAATTTCTGCTCGACCGGCGGCTCCTGTGGCTTCGGCTTGCCGTCGACGCCGGGCGGCGGCGCGGCGGGCGCGGCCATCGCCGCCGCCGGGCCGACCATGGAGACGCGCGTCGTCTCGACCGCCATGACCCGCTCGCGCTCCATGCGCTTTTCCTGCTGATCGGCGAACAGCGCCTGCAGGGCGACATTGGACAGGGCGAGCGACGCGGCGTCGAGCCGCGCGACGCCGGTCCGGCGCAGCTCCTCCAGCAGAAAGCCGCGCGGATCGGCGGCGGCTGCGGCGAGATCGCCGGGCTTGGCGCCGAGGCCGAAACGGTTGAGAGCGATCAGCGCCCCGCGAGGATCGGGATCGACGGCCATGGTCCCTCCACCGATGGTCTCTCCATCGATCGAAGCCGCGAAATAGCGGCGCCGCGTCTATGCGCCCGCGCAGATGACCAGGGGATGAACCGCGGGCGGAGCGGTCCATGATTTCGCGTTCCCGCGCGCGTTCCGGTGTAGAAGATGGCGCGCGATTCCGCGGCGGAACAACGACAGCGCCGGCGGGGATGCGCGAGAGGGCCGCGATGATCATCTCTTCCGCTTGCGACTATCGGGACGCCGCGCGGCGTCGCCTGCCGCGCTTTCTGTTCGACTATATCGACGGCGGCGCCGGCGCCGAGCGCACGCTCGCCGCCAATAGGGCCGATCTCCAGAGCGTGACGCTGCGCCAGCGCGTGATGCAGGGCGTCGGGACTGTCGATCTCTCGACGCAATGGCTCGGCGTCGCGGCGAATCTGCCCGTGCTGATCGCGCCCATCGGCATGGCGGGCATGCTCGCGCGGCGCGGCGAGGTCCAGGGCGCGCGGGCGGCGGCGAAAAAGGGCGTGCCCTTCATTCTCTCCACTCTCTCGGTCTGCTCGATCGAGGAGGTCGCCGCGGCCAGCGAGCGGCCGATCTGGCTACAGCTCTATATGCTGAAGGATCGCGGCTTCATGGAGAATATGCTGGCGCGGGCGAAAGCCGCCGGCGTCGAGACGCTGGTGTTCACCGTCGATCTGCCGGCGCTCGGCATACGCTATCGCGACGCGCATTCCGGCATGTCCGGCCCCTTCGCGGCGCAGCGGCGCTTGTTGCAGGCGCTGGGCCGGCCCGGCTGGGCGCTGGACGTCGGCCTCATGGGCCGGCCGCATGATCTCGGCAATGTCGCGGCCTATCTCGGCGGCGCGATGAAGCAGCAGAATTATCTGCGCGACATCGCCGCCAATGTCGATCCCACGCTCGACTGGTCGACGCTGGATTGGGTGCGCGCGCGCTGGGGCGGCCGCATCATTCTGAAAGGCGTGCTGGACGAGGCCGACGCGCGCGACGCCGTCCGCTGCGGCGTGGAGGCGATCGTCGTCTCCAATCACGGCGGCCGCCAGCTCGACGGCGCGCCCTCCGTCGCCCGCATGCTGCCGCGCATCGCTGACGCGGTGGGCGACGATCTCCTCCTCCTCGCCGATTCCGGCGCCCGCTCCGGCCTCGACGTGCTGCGCCTGCTGGCGCTGGGCGCGAAGGGCGTTCTGCTGGGCCGCGCCTACGCCTATGCGCTGGCCGCGGCGGGGCAGGGGGGCGTGGAGACCATGCTGGATATTGTCGCGGCGGAGCTGCGGGTGGGGATGATGTTGTGCGGGGTGGGGGAGGTGAAGGGCGTGGGGCTGTGTATCTCGGCCCAGAGATAGCGGGTCGCTCATCGTTGAATTAAATACGTAGATATGCTTCATATCGGGATAGAAAACTGCTCGACTCATGGAGTATCAGATAGCAAAAAGCTTGGCGCAACGAATCAACGATCGCGCTCCCTCTGGCGGTGTTTCTACCAGATTATAGTCTTAAAAGTGCACATATTAGTGAGGGCATTATGGCGGGCATAAGCAACAAGGAAACTGTAGGTGCGTGGGTCATTCACCACGGTCGGAAGCTTGTACTAGATTCGAACGGTCCGGCCGAGTTTCCTGCTATCGACGAAGCGGCCAAGGCTGCGACCCTTCTTACCAAGTTGGGCGAAACAAACCAAACTTGCATTTCAAAGAGTGAATTACGAGGGATCGCAGTCGCGTCTGGATTGAATCCTCGTCACGAGCTTGCTGGTCTTCTTCAAGTATTAGAGAAGAAGCGTCTCATAGATCAATCCGCAGACGAGATCGCGGTCCTTGGAGTAACTACTCGGGGGTCGCTGACGTATGCCGCAGAAATGTATCATGAAGCGGAGCCGAGCCCTTACGAGGAAGCCTCTATTACACTTTCTGAGATTGTATCGCGATCTCCTGTACGCCGGGCTGATATAGCGGAAAACATTCGCGACACTCATAGATTTTCCAAATCTCAGGTTAGCGACTTTCTTGATAGGGCTGAGGGTGTCGGGTTTGTAGATAAAGAAGGTGATGGTGATGACCGCCTCCTCTTCAATGGAAATCTTTTCCGGCGGGAATCAGTTGCGAAGGCAGAAAAGGTTCTGCAGTCTTTGACTGGAACAGAGCAAAAGCTCGTAGCGGAGATCGCGGAGTGGCTTGCCAAGATTGGTTGTCTGACAGCGTCTCAAGTAGAATCTGTTCTTTCTAAACCGCTTTTTGTGAAGCTTGTCGCCGCAGGGCTTTATGACCTTAATGGCGTGACGAACGAAAGAGGCAGCCACGTATATGTGACGGCTCCGGCTGCATTTCATAAGTTCGTAGACCCTATGGTTGACGACTGCTTCGATATGGCTAAGGCGTTAGTTGCTGCGCTGACCTACGGTATGATGTCGCGTCCGCATTCGCAGGGTCGTATCGATGATCTTCCTAATCTTGTTGGGAAACTGATCGCGGGACGGGAGGTCGGCCCGACTACCTCAATTGGTCAAGATTATCGCGTCTTGGAAGTCAGCAGGGTGGTGAAACTTCGCCCGGATTCACGTCATCAGAGCAGGTTCTACCTCCGCCTATTAAAAAAAGAAGTAGGGCAACTGGCTCTCCAGGTGCTGACGCAAGGCAATGCATACGCAGAATCTCTGGCAGGCTTACCGAGTGCTCCGATGTCCGGTTATGTAGGCCCGGAGGCGAGTCGCATTGCTGTACGTAAGAATCAATCGCAGATGAGCAAGCGGACGACACTAGATATCCTTGAGGCAGTTCGAGGAGGGCGATCACTGAGATGAGCGACAAGGCCACAAGTTCAAAAGGTGCTGTCCTCGAAGAGGTGCTCCGTGCATACTTTCTTCGCTCGGGTTTTTTCGTAATTCGTGGAGTGCCATTCCGGTTTGCTGATGAGGACCTGACCGATGTCGACCTCTGGCTCTATGAGCGGCCGACTGGTACCTCTAGGCGCGTGCAGATTTGTGACGTTAAGTACAAGCAGCGGCCGAAGGCGGTGGAGCGCATTTTCTGGACGAGTGGTTTGGCTGACGCGCTTGCGGTCGATGGAGCATATGTGGCCACGACCGACAAAAGGAAGAGTCTCCGCGCCGTCGCAGAAAAGCTTGATTTGCAGCTAATTGACGGTACTGACATCCAGCGCATACAGAACAGTCAGTCGATGATCGATGCTGACCGGATCAGCGATGAGCAATTGGCCATCTTACTACAAGTAGTTGATAAGGGTTTTCGTAACAAAGCGCTGCAAGAGGCTAGAATAGACATTCTTTCTGCAGTGTCGGACGGCTTTGGTGCGCCTTCAGCTGTCCGAGCATTAGAGGCGTTTGGACGTCTTGCGACAGCAGCTACTACATATCACCCAAATTCAAACGCAGCGCGCGCGGCCGGTCGCTTGGCATACTTGGCGGCAGCGATCGCTTGTCAGAGTTTGGATTATGTCAGCGTAGGGGCCGTATTTCGTACCATAGAGGAGAGACGGGACCTACTTTTAAAGGCCGTACGGCTAGGGGCGCTCAGTAGCGACGACGGTGAAAAAACACTTCGGCTGGCGATTGCGCTCGTCGAGAAATATGCACCAGGCGGAAAAGGGGCCGCTAGGGCCGTCGAGACCGGGTTAAAGCGCGATCTTGAGCGTATACCTGCTGAAATTGTCGCTGATCAGGCTATAAAACTGCTCAAAATGGATCAATTATTTTTAACCGGCCGTGAATTAGAGCATGCAGCCTATCATGTTATGCTTCCACCGTTTGATGTTCTTGGTATTTTGACAAAATCAATGCTAGGCGCTTTATTGGATTATTCAGGAGTTGACCGTGAGCGCTTCGCGAACGCTTGGATAGGTGGACAGGAGGCGGGGATGGCAAATGAAGTGACGCACGCGGATTTTAAGAACGGTTCGTCCCAAAAAAAGCTATTTAGCGACGAATAACGAGGAGGGAGGCGGACCGCGCCGCTCGGAGACGCCGCCCCCTTGACGCGTGCGGACTAAATTCCTATCTTCCTCTCTGCCTCCGCTGGTGGGGCGTCGCCTTGAAGGGTAGGCGGCGTCGGCGGGGGCGCGGTTCGCAGGGGCGGGGGCAGACCCTCTCTCGCTCGAGCGACGCCACGCCGCCGGCACGGCTTCTCCTTCGTGCGGAGGCATGTGGGAACACATGCGAAAGTCGGCCGAATATCCGAGGCTCGCGCGGGGATAGATTACCCGAAAGGGGAAAACAACCCTGAGCCCGCAGGCGGCGAACAGAAACGGCGGCCGTGGTCCGGGATGCTTTCCGGCTTCGATGCGCAATATCTTCTTACGCGACGGCCAAACGGAGCCGCCGCGTCCCGGACCTCCCATCCTCCCGCGCCGAATTCCGGCGGCGGGCGCGACGCCGCGCGCCCGGCGCGAGAGACGTCGCTACCGCTCGCCCCCCTTTCCCCCTAACCTCCGCCCATGACAGACGAGACGATTCGCATCCTCGGCATCGATCCGGGCCTTCGCAACACGGGCTGGGGGATCGTCGAGGCGTCGCGCGGCTCGCGGCTCTCCTTTATCGCCTGCGGCTCGCTGCATTCGGATTCGGCCGCTCCCATGGGCGAGCGGCTGGCGCAATTGCAGCGCGGCCTCGCGCGCGTCATAGAGGAGCTCGCGCCCGATGAGGCGGCGATCGAGGAGACCTTCGTCAATCGCGATCCGCAATCGGCGTTGAAGCTCGGCCAGGCGCGCGGCGTCGCGCTGGCGGCGCCGGCGCTCGCCGGCCTCGAGGTGGAGGAATATGCCGCCAATGTCGTCAAGAAGACCGTCGTCGGCAATGGCCACGCCGACAAGGACCAGATCGCCATGATGGTGCGCGTGCTGCTGCCCGCGAGCCGCGCCGAGAGCCCCGACGCCGCCGATGCGCTGGCCGTCGCCATCTGCCACGCCCATCATCGGGCCAGCCGCGCCGCCGCGCGCAAGCTCGCCGCGAGGGCGCGATGATCGGCAAGCTCAAGGGAATCGTCGATTCCTATGGCGAGGATTTCGTCATTCTCGACGTGCATGGCGTCGGCTATGTGGTGAATTGCTCGGCGCGCACATTGCAGAAGCTGGCGCCCGTCGGCGAGGCGGCGGCGCTCGCCATCGAGACGCAGGTGCGCGAGGATGCGATCCGCCTGTTCGGCTTCTCCTCGGACGCCGAGCGCGATTGGTTCCGCCTGCTGCAAAACGTGCAGGGCGTCGGCGCCAAAGTGGCGCTGGCCATTCTCTCCATTCTCTCGCCCGGCGAGCTGGCCTCGGCCATAGCGGGGCAGGACAAGGCGATGGTGGCGCGCGCCTCGGGCGTGGGGCCCAAGCTGGCGGCGCGCATCGTCGCGGAGCTGAAGGACAAGGCGCCGGCCTTCGCGGGGTTCGATCCCGCCGTCGCGCGGCTCTCCGGCGAGGAGCCGGCGCAAGCCCCGCAGGCGGCGCAGGATGCGATCTCGGCGCTGGTCAATCTCGGCTATGGGCGGCCGCAGGCGGCGGCGGCCGTGGCCCGCAGCCTCGAGGCGATGGGCGAGGGCGCGGACACGGGCGCGCTGATCCGGCGCGGGTTGAAGGAGCTGGCGGGTTGATGGTCACCGCGCGCTAATCATGTCTCGCGCTCCCGCTGGAGGGGCGAGGGCGCCGCTCCATTTGACACCCTCGGCCGGTTCTCGCGGCCCAAGGGGGTCAGACATGTCACGAACGGATTTGGGCGCGCGTCAGATCGGCGCGCTTTTCGTCGCCTTCTCGGCGCTTGTCTTCTTCACCATCGTCGTGCTGATGGACCACGCCTGCGCCGCGCCGCTTTCGGCGCATCGACAGCCGCTTTTCGCGCAATGCGGGCTCGACCGTCTCGGCCCGGAGCCGGGCGCCGAGATGCTCGCCGCCCGCGTGACCCGGGAGGGCCGCTCCGCCGCTTTCCAGAGCTTCGTGGCCGCCGCTCGGCCGGTGACGCCCGGGCTGCTGGCCTTCGGCCTGCGCAAGGACGTCTTTCCGGCGGCGCTCTCCGCCGGGGCCGATCCCGAGGTCCGCATCTGCCCCTCGGGCGCGCGGATTTGAACGGCCGCGCTCAGGCGGCCTTGCGCTCGAGCTCGTGCAAGCAGGCGACGATGGCGTCGATCGAGGCGAAGTTGCGGCGGCGGAGCATATGCTCGGGGAATTGAACGCCGAAAGCGTTCTCGAGCGCGAGCATGATCCGGACCGCCGCGAAGGAGGTGAGGCCGAGCTCGTAGAGGTCGGAAGTGGCTGGCAGATTACGCGCCGGCACAGGCAGGCGTCCATGTTCGTCGATCGCTTGCCGAACGAGGTCGATCACTTTTGCTCTCCGCTCCTTGGCTGCGCGCGGGGGCGGCCGCGCCCTCGCTATCGCAGATCACAATCATTCGACGATAATTTGACCCGATGATCGTGAATCCAATGCAAAGATCGCGGCGGCGGCCTGAATGTGACATGAACCGGGCAGGTTGTTGTTTTTCAAGGTTAGGAAAGCCTTTCATTCTCGGTAATTACTTATGGCCCATAGCGTGATCCGCCATTGCCCGCGGCGGCTGGGCCCTCTATGTTCCCTCGCATCGATTTTCGGCCGGCGACTTGGGCGCGCTTCGGAGACGGAGCCGCTGACGACCTCTCCCTAACATCGATCGACCCGGCCCCGCGCAGGCGGGCCATCTCCTCTTTGTTCGGAGAGACGAATGGCGACTGGAACGGTTAAGTGGTTCAACGCCCAGAAGGGTTACGGCTTCATCCAGCCCGACGGCGACGACAAGGACGTGTTCGTCCATATCAGCGCTGTGGAGCGCGCCGGCCTGCGCGATCTGCGCGAGGGTCAGAAGGTGAGCTTCGAGATCGCTCAGGACCGCCGTACCGGCAAGTCCTCTGCGGACCAGCTCAAGGCGCTCTGAGGCGCCGAGGCGAGAGGGTCGCCGCGCAGTGGCGACCCTTTTTCGTCGCTAGCGCCATTTTTCATCGGTCCGGCTTTTTCGTCGTTCTTGTCTTTCGGCCAGCGCGTAAGCTACAGTCGCGCTCATGCGCCTCGCGCCTTCGTCCCGATTTTTCGCCGCCGCATTCGCGGCCGCGCTTCTCACTGCTCCCGGCGCGCTCGCCGCAGGGGCCGAGCCGCCCTTCACCGAGCCGCAATATCTCGACATTCCCGGCCTGGGACGCGTGCCGATCCCGCTGCCGCCGGGCGCGCGTCTGTTCTCGCCGCGCCGCTCCCCGCCTGTCGAGCTCGCGCCAGAGCGGGCGCCGCTGATCGCGCGCGACTCGCTCGAGGATCTGATCCGCCGCCTCGGCCTCGCCGACAGCGAGGAGGAGGAGGGCGCGCTCGCCCAGGCGATCGGCCGGCTATGGGCGCGGTCGGGCTCGCCGACGGCCGATCTGCTGCTGCGCCGGGCGATGGCCGCCGCGAGCCTGGGCGCCGACAGTCTCGCGCTCGATCTCTTCGACCGCATCGTCACGCTCGAGCCGAGCTGGGCCGAGGCGCTGGTCGGCCGCGCCAATGTCCGCATCGCGCTCGGCGATCTCGACAACGCCGAGCGTGATCTCGACGCCGCGCTGCGGTTGGAGCCGCGCCGTTTCGACGCGCTCGGAACGCTGGGCGCGCTGCGCGAGCGTATCGGCGCTTCGGCGCGCGCGCTGGAGGCGTATCGCCGCGCCCGCGCGCTCGATCCGCGGCGCGAGGAATGGCGGAAGGCGGAGGAGCGGCTGCGGCTCGAGGTCGAGGGCCGCGACATCTGAGCGCGGCGCGCGTTCCCCCGCCGAGCCGCGACGCGAGCGAGACGAGGAGAGACGCACATGACGCAAGACCAGCTTTCGCATCACCAGCCTTTGAGCGCGGAAGCGCTCGCCCAATTGTTCACCGAGGCGCGCACCCATAATGGCTGGGCGGATCGGGAGGTCCCGGACGCGCTGCTCGAGCAGGCGGTCCGGCTCGCGCTCTGGGGGCCGACCAGCGCCAATTGTCTCCCGGCGCGCTTCGTGCTCGTGCGTTCGGCCGCGGCCAAGGCGCGGCTGGCGCCAGCGCTGGCGCCGGGCAATCTCGACAAGACGCTGGCCGCGCCGGCGACGGCGATCGTCGCGCATGACACGCAATTCTACGAGCATTTGCCGCGCCTCTATCCGGCGACCGACGCGCGCGCCTGGTTCGTCGGCAACGCCCCGCTCGTCGAGACGACGGCGTTTCGCAACGGCACGCTGCAGGGCGCCTATTTCCTGCTGGCGCTGCGCGCGATGGGGCTCGACGCCGGGCCGATGAGCGGTTTCGACAACGCCAAGGTGGATGCGGAATTCTTCCCCGGCGGGACCACGAAATCGAATTTCCTGATCAACATCGGTTATGGCGATCCGGTGAAACTCTATCCGAGGGGTCCGCGTTTCGCTTTCGAGGAGGTCGCCTCGATCCTCTGAGCCAGCAGCTCGAGGAAGCGCCTCCGGGAGAGGAACGCTCATGGCTTCGCTGCTTCCGCCGGGCGGCGCGCAGACGCTGCTCGGCCTCGCGCGCATTCTGATCGCTCTGCTGTTCCTGCAGCACGGGACCGCCAAGCTCGTGGGCTTTCCCCATGTCGCAATGTTCGACGGGCTGAAGCTGGTCTCGCTGCTCGGCCTCGCGGGCGCGATCGAGATCCTCGGCGGACTGCTGCTGCTGCTCGGCCTCTTCACTCGACCGACGGCGATCGTGCTCGCGGCGGAAATGCTCGTGGCCTATGTCGTCGGCCACGCCGGCCGCGGCGCGCTGCCGCTCCACAATGGCGGCGAGCTGGCACTCGTTTATGGCGTCGTCTTCCTGCTTTTCGCGCTCGCCGGCCCCGGCCGCTTCGCGCTCGATCGTCTTTTTTGCGGAAGGGCTTGACAGCCTCGCCACAGATTCTCGAATCCTGTGGCATTTCTGCAACAGAAAAGTAATTCTGTGACAAATATATTTCAAAATACATCAGTGTTTATTTGAGACTTTAGTATAGAATATGCTCCAATATTATGAGTGGCTACTTGGCCGTCTGGCGCGGAACTAGGCAAAATCCGGCGCTAGCGCTCTCGCCACTATTTGATCACAACTCACCCTTAGCGCGGGTCTACTCGATGGCGTCGTCCGAGCTCGGTCGGCCGTCGGGCATGAAACGACAGGGGGGACGGCGCATTGAAAAAATGGATCATCGGAGCGGCGGTTTTTGCAGGTTCGACAGCAGCGGCGGCGGGCCAATCTTGGGTGGGGAAGGCCTCCTACTACGGCTATCACGGCCGGACTGCGAGCGGAGGCCATGTGGGGTTGCTGACCGCGGCCCATCGCAGCCTTCCCTTCGGCTCGCGGGCGCGCGTGACCAATCTCGGCAATGGCCATTCCGTGGTCGTCACGATCAATGATCGCGGTCCCTTCGTGCGCGGCCGGGTGATCGACGTCTCGGTCCACGCCGCTCAGAGCCTCGGCTTCCGATCGGCGGGCGTCGCCCGGGTGAAGGTCGAGCGGATCAGCGCGGGCGAATAGTCTCGTCTAGCGGGCCGTCTGGCTGGGCCGTCGGCGCGCGAGAAACGCGAGGCCCTTACGGCCCGGCCGACGCCGCGCTGGCGCAGCCGGGGCTTTGGTAAACACGGCGTTCTCAATTGGCCGCAAACACAGGAGTTTGGCTTAGGCAAATGTTAAATCGCCGCGCCTATAGAGGAAGGGTCGAGTGAGAGTATGCGAGTAACAAAATGACCGAGACGCATCGTCCGCGTGTCAAATATGTCATCGGCCCCGATGGCAGCCCCTTGACCGTTGCGGATCTGCCGCCGCCCACGACGAAGCGCTGGGTGATCCGCCGCAAGGCCGAAGTGGTCGCGGCCGTGCGCGGCGGGCTCCTCTCGCTCGAGGAGGCCTGCAACCGCTACACGCTGACGGTGGACGAGTTCTTGAGCTGGCAGATGTCGATCGACCAGCACGGTCTCGCCGGATTGCGGACGACCCGGCTGCAGCAATATCGCATGTGATTTCGGCGTCCTGCGACGGGGCGCCACAGAATTAGAGAAACCTCAGAACGAAGAGCCGGTTCGCCTCGGGCGGCCGGCTCTTCGTCTTTTTCAGCCGTCGTCGCCGCTGCGCAGCGTCTCGGCGAGGCGTCCGCGCTCGAACAGCAGCACGACGACGAGCGCGAAGAGCAGCGGCACGATGAGATAGAGCAGGCGGAACACCAGCAGCGCCGTCAGCACTTTGAGCCGCGGCACGTCCGGCATGGCCTTGATGAAGATGAGCTCGAACACGCCGAGCCCGCCCGGCGCATGCGACACGAGCGCCGCCGAGAAGGAGAGCAGGAAAGTGCCGAGCACGACGATGAACGGGGTGCCGCTGCCTTCCGGCAGAGCGAAATAGATGATGCCGGCGGCGCCGACCAGCTCCATCGGAGCCGCGAACATCTGCCGCACCATGATCTCCGGCCGTGGATACATCACATGCAGCTTGCCGATATTGATCGGCTTGAAATGCATCAGCGAGCCGATGACATAGAGCGCCACGCCGGCGAGGCAGGCGAGGCCGATCATCAGAGCGGTATGCTCATTGGTGAGCGCATCCGGCAGCATGCCCGAGAGGCGGCCGAGCAGGCTCGGCTGATAGGTGAGCAGAAGCCCCGCGAGCAGCACGGTGCCGAGGCCGAAAGTGTAGGAGCACAGCACGACGAGCACCGCCACCTGGCCGGCCGTGAGGCCCTTGGTGGAATAGGCCCGGTAGCGCACCACGGCGCCGGAGAACACCGAGGCGCCGATATTATGCGAGAGCGCGTAAGTGGTGAAGGAGCAGACCGAGATGAACATCCAGGAGATGTGCTTCACGCCGAGATGGAGCAGGGCGATCCGATCGTACCAGGCGAGCGCAGCATAGGCGAGCAGAGAGGAGAAGCCGGCGGCGACCCAATGGGTGGCCGGAATGGCCTGAAGATCGGCCCAGACCTCTTCACCGACCGATTCCCCGCGAAATTCGCCATAGAGAAGATAGAAAGAGGCGATCACCGCCACCAGCCCGACGAGGGGCCAGATAAATTCCAAAATTTTTTTCATGGGACGCTGCGGTTTCGGCGCTCCCGGTGCGGAACGCGCGCTTTCACTGGCATGGCCACGGCGCGACCGCAAGCCTCAATGCCGGCTTCGGCTTGTCCGCCGCGCGGGCGCTGCTAAGCTCGGCGCCGCAATTTCATCGAGCGAGCGGCGGGGAGCGGATATGGCCGGCTTTTCGATCCTCGGTCTTTCGGGACCGGCGTTTTTGGGCGTCTATGCGGGCGTGGCGGCGTTGACGCTCCTGTTGGCCCATCTCTTTATCCGCGCCAGCGACCCGACGCGAGACCTCAGTCCGCCGAAAGTGCCCAGCGAGCCGGATGCGATCACGCTCGCCTATCTCGCGGGCGGCGTCGGCAATGTCATCCGCACGCTTTTGTTCGATCTGCGCCAGCGCGGCTATGTGGGCGTCGGCGCGGACAAACGGTTGGAGCCCGCGGCCGGCCCCCAGTCGGGACGCGTGCTCGACGCCCGACCGGCGCGCGTGCTCGCGGCGCTGCGGACGCGGCCGACGCCGGCGGAGCTGTTCGACGATTGGACGCTGGCCGCCGATCTCGAGCGGCTCTGCGCGCCCGAGCGGCGGCGGCTGGTCGAGCAGGACCTGCTCGCGCCCCCGGAGGTCGAGCGCACGGCGCAGGCGACGCTGATCGTCGGATCGGCGGTCCTCCTCGGGCTCGCCGGAGTGAAGTTCGTCGTCGCCCTTTCGGGCGGACATCAGAATGTGATCTTCCTCCTCCTCCTCGCCGCCGTCGTCGAGGCCCTGCTCTGGGGGATGGTCTCGCGCGCCCGCAAGCGCATCGCGAGCGCGCGCGGGACGGCCTATCTCGCGGCGATCAAGCGCGCCTACGGCCGCCGTCTGTCCGAACGGATCGGCAAGGCGGGCGGATCGCGTCCCGCCGGGGCGACGGCTTTCGACGCGGGCTCGCTCTTTCTCGTCTCCGTCTTCGGCTATGAGGCGCTGAAGGGCGCCGTCGAGCCCGAATTCATGAGTCTGTTCAAGAAATCGTCGAGCGACTCCTCCGGCTCCTGCGGCTCGTCCAGCTCCTGCGGGAGCGGCGACAGCGGCGGCGGCTGTGGGGGATGCGGCGGCGGGGGCGACTGAGCCCATGGAGACGACCGCGGCCCCGCGCGCAGGTCTCGGCTTCCGGCCGCAATTTTGCGCCGATCTCTTCGCCGCTCGCGAGGCTGTCGACATCATCGAGGTGATCGCCGACCATTATCTCGACGCGTCGCGAGAAAAGCTCGCCGAGCTCGATCTGCTCGCGGATCATTTCCCCGTCGTGCCGCATGGGCTCGATCTGTCGCTCGGCTCCGCCGAGGGGATCGATCCCGCCTATCTACGGAAAATGGCGCGGCTCGTCGCCCGTCTCGATCCGCCCTGGTGGAGCGAGCATCTGGCCTTCACCAAGGCCGGCGGCGTCGCCATCGGCCATCTCGCCGCTCTGCCCTATACGCGGGAGGCGGCCGAGGCGGTGGCGCGCAATGTCGAGACCGTGCGCCGTGCGATCGCGACGCCGCTGCTGCTCGAAAATCCGACGGCGATCGCGCTCGTCCCCGGCGCGGAAATGGACGAGCCGGCGTTTTTGACCCGTGTGCTGGAGCTGACCGGCTGCGGCTGGCTCTGCGACGTGACCAATCTCTACACCAACGCCGTCAACCATGGCGGCGATCTCGAGGCCGCGCTCGACCGCGGGGCCTTGGACCGTTGGGCCTTGGACCGCTGGCCTTGGGAGCGCGTCGTCCAATTCCACATCGCCGGCGGGCGGCGGCTGCGCGGGCTGCTGATGGACAGTCATGACGCTCCCACGCCGCCGGAAATCTGGGCGCTGCTGGAGACGATCCTGCCGCTCGCGCGCAATGCGCAGGCGATCGTGCTGGAGCGGGACGAAAATCTGCCGCCCTTCGGCGCGCTGCTGGAGGAGGTCGCGCGCGCCCGCGCGATCGGCCGCCGATGCCGCTGAAGGAGACGCAGGCGCTGCTGGCGCTTCTCTATACCGACGCGCGTTTCCGCGAGGCCTTCTTTCGCACGCCGCAGGACTGCGCCCGCCAATTCGGGCTCGGCGAGGCGGAGGCCGAAACGCTGGCGCGCATCGATCCCGCCGCCGTCGCGCGCTTCGCCGATTGCCTGAAGGGCAAAAGGGCGCTCGACGCGCGCAAGACGCTACCGCTGACCCATAGGGCGCTGGGCGCGCGTTTCGACGACGAGCTCTTCGCCGCGATCGCCGGCGCGCCTGCGCCCGGACGCCATCTCGCCGATGCGGCGGCGCTCGCCCGGCGTCTCGCGCGGCGCTCGGCCGAACCGGACTGGATCGGCGATCTCGCGCGTTTCGAGCTGGCCTTTGTCGCGGCGGCCGCGCGCCGCAATTGCGTGTGGCTGCGGCTCTTTCGCTATCCCGTCGCCGAGATCGCGACCGGGCTCGCGCGCGGCGAAGCGCCGGGCGCGCACAGGCGGCCCAGCGTCGGACTATGGCTGCGGCTGTTCGGCTCGCGCCTCTTTTATGCTCGGCTCTGAACGCTGAAGACGCGTCAGGCCCGCCGCTCGGCGACGAGATCTATGATGCGGTCGCCGCCACGGTCGCGGGCTTCCTGGCCCTGCGCCTTGCTCAGCTCCTCGCCCGCGTCCTTCATATGCGTCTCCGCCTCGACCAGCTGATCCTTCAGATCGGCGACCGAGCGCAGGAGATTGTCGCGGCGCGTGCGCGCGGCCTGAGCATAGGTGGGATAAGCGAAATGATTGGGATCGCTGATATTGGCCCGCTGCTCCTCGTGAGCGATCTCGCGATCGAGATCGCCCGTCATGCGGGTGAATTCGGCGATCATCGTCTGAAGCTGCGCCACACGGCGCCGGCATTCTTCGGCGTGAAAACGTTTCAGCCGAACCACGGCATCTCGCGACTTCATGACACTACTCTCCGGCACTAGTTACTTACGACTGCAAGCTCGGACGCTTTATCCGCGAGACGATCGAAAATATGGCGCAAGGAGGTTGCTCGAGTGTTACTGGCCCGAGAATTCTCCAGCCGAAACAAAAAAGCGCCGTAATTTCAATCGCTCCGCTCGGCCCTTCGAGGCTGCGCCCTATATTGGCGGGCGCGGGGCGCTCCCGTTCCTGACGAATGGAGGAGGCGGAGATGAGACGAGCCTATGCAGTGATTGCGACGGCCGCGGTCGCCGCGCTTTTGTCGCCCGCGCCGGCGGGGGCCGATCAGGTGGGAACGCATAAGGTCCTCCTGCCGGGCGACATTCGCTTCGCGGCCGCGCCGGCGGCGCTGCCGGCCGGGGCGGAGGCCGCGGTGCTCTATGGCGATCCCGTGAAAGAGGGGCTTTTCGTGATGCGGCTGAAGGCGCCGAGTGGCTATCGCATTCCGCCCCACACCCATCCGAAGGCGGAGGTGGTGTCGGTCGTCGCCGGGCGGATGCGGCTCGGTCTCGGCCCGGCCGCCGACCGCGCCAGCGTCGAGGAGCTTCTCCCCGGCGCCGTCTCGATCATGCCGCCGGGCGTGGCGCATTACGCCTTCTTCGACGAGGAGACGGTGATCCAGATCGACGGCATGGGGCCGTGGAGCATCGACTACGTCAGTCCGAAGGACGATCCCCGCAATCAGATCGCGCCGGCGCAGAGGTGAGGCGGCCGATCACTCAGGCCGGCTGATCGTCCAGCGCCTTTTCCTTGCGGTCCGCTCCGCCCAGGCGGCGATAGACGAAAGGCGGCGCCGGCAGCAGCGACTCCGTCTGCCCGAGCGCCGCGAATTCCTCGTGATGAGACGAGAGATGGCAGGCCGGATCGGTCGCCGCGGCGTCGCCGGCGACGGCCAGCGCCTGGCAGCGGCAGCCGCCATAATCGACGCCGCGCTTGTCGCAGCTGCGGCAGGGCTCCTGCATCCATTCCTCGCCGCGGAAGGCCTCGAAGGCCGCGCCCTTGCGCCAGATGTCGGCGAGCGGGCGCTGGCGCACATTGTCGAAGGAAAGGCCCGGCAGAGTCTGCGCGGCGTGGCAGGGCAGGGCCTTGCCGGAGGGCGTCACCACCATGATGCTGCGGCCCCAGCCGCCCGTGCAGGCCTTGGGGCGCGAGGCGTAATGGTCGTGGATCACGAAATCGAAATTGAGCACGCCCTGAAGGCGCTTCTTCGCCTCTTCCACGATGCCGACCGTGGCGAGGAATTTCTCGCGCGTCGGGATCAGCGCGGCGCGGTTCAGCTCCGCCCAGGCGTAGTATTGAATATGCGCCACTTCGAGCCGCTGCGCCCCGACCTCGACCGCGAAATCGATGATCTGCGGCAGATGATCGATGTTCTGGCGATGGATCGGCGCATTGATGGTGAGCCCGAGGCCCAATTCCCGCGTCCAGCGCGCGACGTCGCGCTTCTTGGCGACGCCGCCCTCATAGCCGGAAATATGGTCCGAGCTTTCGGCGAAAACGTCCTGCACCGACACCTGCACATGATCGAGGCCGATCTCGGCGAGATGCGCCAAACGCTCGCGCGTCAGCAGCACGGCCGAGGTCACGAGATTTGTGTAGAGGCCGGCGTCGACCGCGTGAGCGAGTATCTCCTCGAGATCGCGGCGAAGGGTCGGCTCGCCGCCGGAGAGATGCAATTGCAGCGCGCCGATGGAGGCGGCCTGACGGAACACGTCGCCCCATTCGCCCGAGGTCAGCTCCGTGTTGACGCGCTCGAGCTCCAGCGGATTGGAGCAATAGGGGCATTGCAGCGGACAGCGATGCGTCAGCTCGGCGAGCAGGCCCGCCGGGCCGCGCTCGAAGGGCGCGTAGGACTGGGCCGTTGCGGAGATGGCTGGCGGCGTGAAAGCGTCCGGCCCGTCGCGCAGCAGACGCTTGTCGGCGAGGCCTTGCAGCAGCTTCACCACATCCGTCTGGATCACATCGACGGGCGCGGAGTAAGTTTGCGCGAGGCGTTGCGAAATCTCGGCGACGCTGGCGACGCCATCGACATGGCCGAGCACGGCGAGGCCGATCGGGTCCAGCTCATAGGCGCGCTCGGGCGCGAGGATCACCTTGCGCCGTCGCACGACATCCTCGTGCAGGCGCGAATAGCGCGTGAAGGCCGGCTTCGACTCCGGCGTCACCACGAAACGCGCGTCGCTCATCCGCTCGTCCTTCAGTTCTCTCCAGGCGCGAAAGCGCCCGGCGGGATGAGGCCGGTCACATAGGCCTGATAGAGCGCGTCGAGCTGCGCCCACAGCACATCGCATTTGAAGCGCACGGCGCCGACGCAGGCCTCTTGCTCGGCCCGCGTATAGGCGTGCGCTTTAATATACGACAATGCGAAATCGCTGTCGCGCGGCGCCTGGGCGAGGCGGCGCTTGAAATAGGCCATCACGGAATCGTCGACGAAAGCGTAATTCTCCAGCATTCCGGCGATGCGCTCGCGATGGATCGCCGGCGCGAACAGCTCGGTCAGCGATGACGCCACCGCGATGACGAGCGGCTGCTCGACGACGAAGCGCACATAGGCCTCCACCGCGAATTTCGTCGCCGGCAGCGCGCCTTTGCGCGACGTGACATAATCGCGCGAGAGGCCGAGTCCGTCGGTGAGCACCAGCCAGCGCTCTATGCCGCCGCCTTCCTCGCCCAAGCCATCATGATCGTGGATGCGGTGAATCCATTCGCGCCGCAAGTCGCGGTCGTGCACGCGACTCATGAAGGCGGCGTCCTTGCGCGGCACGGCCTCCTGATAGCAATAGCGATTGAGCGCCCAAGCCTGCACCTGGCCTTTGTTCAGCTTTCCGCCATGCAGCATCTTATGAAAAGGATGCTTGTCGTGATAGCGCTCCTCGCCCACGGCGCGGATCGCCGCCTCGAACGCCTCCTTCGACAAGGGAGGAGCGTCATGCCACTCGGCCGTCGAGAAGTCGTTCATAGCGTCACCTCCATGCCGTCCTCGCCGATCTCCCATCCGGCCGCATTCACGATCGCGCGCTCCTTGGAGGAAGCGTCGAGCGTCGGATTGGAGTTGTTGATATGCACATAGATCTTGCGCGCCACCGAAAGGCTCTCGAGGGCCGCGATCGAGCCGTCCTCGCCGCTCATGTTCACATGGCCCATGCGCGAGCCGGTCTTGCCGAGCAATCCTTGCTCGATCATCTCATTCTCGTGGAACAAAGTGCCGTCGAAGAAGACGAGGCTCGCGCCGCGCAGACGCTCCTTCAGCGGCTCGTCGATCTTCGCGCAGCCGGGAATGTAGAAGCAGCTCTTGCCCGTCGCCGTCTCGATGATCTCGACGCCGAGCGTGTCGCCCACTTGCGTGCCGAAACCCGCGACGCTCTTGTCCTCGAGCCAGAGCGCGATCTTGCCATGCACCGGAAAGGCCTTCACCGAGAGGCCGAGATCGACTCCGGCGCCCTGCAGCGGAACCGCTTCGTCGAAGGGAAATTCGACGCGGCTCACCAGCTCGGGAACCAGAATGTCGAAGATGCGATTGCCGGCGAGCACATTCAATATGCGCCCGGAGGAATAGATCGAGAAGGCCTGCGCCTCGCGCAGATTCAAGAGCCCGGCGACATGATCGACGTCGCCATTGGTCAGCACGACGGATTTGATCGGGCTGGCGCGCAATCCGTCGGATGGGCCGGGCGAGAGCTGCGGCGCCTGCGCGATCTGCTGGCGCAGATCCGGCGAGGCGTTGAGCAGCACGAAATCGACGCCATTGGCGCTGACCGCGAGCGAGGATTGCGTGCGCGGCAAAAAGCCCGGCGCGCCCGCGCGCACGGCGCGGCAATTGGCGCAATTGCAGTTCCATTGCGGGAAGCCGCCGCCGGCGCCCGATCCGAGTATTTTGATGAACATGACGCGATCCGCGACGGCGCCGCCTGCTCGAGGCGCCGTCTCTCCTCTCGAGCCGACGTATTAAAGCGAAACCGCCTCTCTTCGAAGCGCTGTTTCGCCACCCTCCCGCTTTTGCCGCTTTTTCCCGGCGCGCATGGCCCCGGACGGCTTGATTTGGCGGGCACTATGTCGGCGCGCGCGGCGGCGCGCAAGCGCCACTTTGTCGCGCCGCTCGCGCTTCCCCGTCACGCCGCCTGCGTCTTCTCCGCCTCCTGCCGCTCCAGCTCCTTGTAGCGCTTCACGCCGAAGGGGATGGCGACGAGATAGGCGAGGCTCGCCAGCACCAGCGTCTCCATCGGATAGATGGCGAGCAGCAGCGCCGTCACGCCGACGCAGAACAGCACCAGAATGACATATTCGCGCGGAATGCGGCCGATGCGCTTGCCGGAGAAATGCGGAATGCGGCTCGCCATCAGAAAGGCGATGCCCAGCACATAGATGATGAAGAGCGGCACCAGCGCTTTGGAGCCGGGAAGGTCGACGACCGAGAGATTGAGATAGAGCGGCAGCAGAACCGCGACCGCGCCGGCCGGCGCCGGCATGCCGACGAAGAAATCCGAGTGCCAGGCGGGCCGGCCCGGCTGGTCCACGGTGACGTTGAAGCGGGCGAGGCGCAGCGCGCAGGCGATGGCGAAGACCAGCGCCGCGAACCAGCCGAGGCCTTTGATCTCATGCAGCGACCAGAGGTAGAGCAGCAGCGCCGGAGCGACGCCGAAATCGACGAAATCGGCGAGCGAGTCGAGCTCCGCCCCAAAGCGCGACGTGCCCTTGAGCGCACGCGCGATGCGGCCGTCCAGCCCGTCCAGCACGGCCGCGGCGATGACGGCGGTGACGGCGGTGTCGAACTTGCCTTCGGTGGCGTAGCGTATCGCCGTCAGCCCCATCGACAACGCCAGCAGCGTGACCAGATTGGGCAGCACGACGCGGATCGGAATGTTGCGGAAGCGCAGCCTCCGCCGTTCGGAGGGCGACAATTGCGCGTCGCGGCCTTCGGGACCGGCGTCGAAGGAAAAAGGTTCGTTCATCGGGTGGCCTCTCTCGCGGCGACGGCTCAGCCGGCCTTGAAGCTCAGCGGGGCGGCGGTGGAGTTCACATCCGCCAGAATGGTCTCGCCGGCGATCGCGCGCGAGCCCACGGCGATACGGGGCTTGGCCCCCGTCGGCATATAGACGTCGACGCGCGAGCCGAAGCGGATGAGGCCGAAACGGTCGCCGACGCCGATCGGCTCGCCGTCCTGCACGAAGCAGACGATGCGCCGCGCGACGAGGCCGGCGATCTGCACCACGCCATAGCGGCCCGAGGGCGCGTCGATGACGATGCCGTTGCGCTCATTGTCCTCGCTCGCCTTGTCGAGATCGGCGTTGAGGAAGATGCCGGGCTTATAGGCCACCTTGCTGATGCGGCCGGTGATGGGCGCGCGGTTCACATGCACGTCGAAGACGCTCATGAAGATGGAGACGCGCTGCAGCGGCTCGGCGCCGAGGCCGAGCTCCGCCGGCGGCAGGAAAAAGCCGATGGAGCAGACGACGCCATCGGCCGGCGACACCACCAGCCCCTCGCGCAAGGGGGTCAGGCGCTGCGGATCGCGGAAGAAATAGACGCACCAGCCCGTGGCGATGAAGCCGACCCAGCCGAGCGTCGAGGATATCCAATGCAGCAGCAGGGCGGCGATAGCGAAGGCGGCGATGAAGATATAGCCTTCCGGATGGATCGGGACGAGCGATTTGCGGACCGATTCGAGGATCGACATGGATGAGTGGCTCCGAATGCGGCCCGTCGCCGCAGGCGGGGCGAGTTTTGGCATTTCGCGGCGCGAAAGTCACGCGGGCGGGGCGTCGAAGCGCTTGCCCAGCCGGCCGATTCACGACAGATAGGCGTGTCGACGCCACAAAGGCGCGGCGGCCCCTCGGGGAGGAAACATGAAAGACACGATTCGCAACGGAACGGCTCTGGCCATAGCGGCCGTCTCTCTCGCGCTCGCCGGCGCGGCGACCACGGCTCTGGCGGCGACGCCCGGCAAGGTGCAATGCATCGGCGCCAATAGCTGCAAGGGCAAGAGCGACTGCCACAGCCCCAAGAACGCCTGCAAAGGCATGAACGCTTGCAAAAGCAAGGGCTGGGCCTTCGTGGAGTCCGAGGACGCCTGCAAGGCGGCCGGCGGCAAGACGCTGAATTGATCCCTACCTCTCTCCCGCCGCGGGGGCGGGAGAGGGGTTTCGAGCCGCGCTCCCCTGAAATCGCGAGCGGCGGTCCGGCCGCGCCATCGGGCCCTGGCCCTCGATGAGATTCCGTCCACGATCTTCCTTCACCTCCTGACGCGCCGCCGAAGCCCCCGTCTCGACAAAACGCCCCTTTGGCGTCATGAGGGGGCCCCATGTTCCGCCCCTTCGTCGACGACTTCCTCGCCTGCCTGCGCTTCTACTCCCGCCTGCCGGTTCCGGCGCCGCGGGGGCATGAGATGCCGGACTTCCGCACGGCGGTGCGGGCGCTGCCGCTCGCCGGCGCGCTGATCGGCCTCGCGCCGGCCTGGGCGTTGCTCGCCGCGCACGCCTTTGGCCTGCCGCCCTTTCTCGCGGCCACGCTGGCGCTGGCGGCGCTGGTCGCCGTCACCGGCGCGCTGCATGAGGATGGGCTCGCCGATCTCGCCGATGGTCTCGGCGGCGGCGCGACGCGGGAGGAAAAGCTCGAGATCATGCGCGACAGTCGGCTCGGCTCCTATGGCGCCGTCGCGCTGACGCTCTCGCTGCTGCTGCGCGTCGGCGCGCTGACGGCGATCGCGCAGCACGGCGGCTTCGAGGCGGCGGCCGTGCTGATTTTCGCCGCGGCGCTCTCCCGCACGGCGGGGCTGCTGCCGATCATGATCCTCGCGCCGGCGCGCGCCGATGGCGCCGGCCACGCCGCCATGCGCCCGTTCAAGGAAGCGTTGCAGACGGCTGCGCTGCTGGCGACCGCCTTCTCCATTCTGCCGATCGCCATGGGCGTCTCGCCGCTGACCGCCCTCCTCGCCGGCGCGCTGGCCGTCGCCGCATCCTATGCGACGGCCAAGCTGGCCGAGCGTCAGATCGGCGGCCTCACCGGCGATGTGCTGGGCGGCGCGCAGCAGGCGGCCGAGATCGCGGCGTTGCTGGTCTTTTCGGCGGGCGGCTGAGGCTGCGCGCTCACGCGTTCGCCGCTTCCGCCATGCGAGCGGTGGCGCGCCGCACTTCATCGACGGCGGCGAGCAGCGTCTCGACGCCGGCGCCGGGCCGCACGGCCTCGCCGGCGAGGCGTCGACGAAAGGCGCGGGCGCCGGGCCGGCCGGCGAAAAGGCCGAGCATGTGCCGCGTCATATTCGAGAGGCGCTCGCCGCGCCCCAATTGCATCTCGATATAGGGGATGAACGCTTCGACCGCGGCGAAGCCGTCGGCGAGCGGCGGGGCCTCGCCGAACAGCTGCGGATCGACCGAGAGCAGAAGCTCCGGCTCGTGATAGGCGGCGCGGCCGATCATCACGCCATCGACATGGAGGAGATGCGCGCGCATCTCCTCCATGGTCGCGATCCCGCCGTTGATCGCGATGGGCAGATCGGGAAAGGCGCGCTTGAGCTCATAGACGAGCCCATAGTCGAGCGGCGGAACGTTGCGGTTCTCCTTGGGCGAGAGGCCGGAGAGCCAGGCCTTGCGCGCATGGACGACCAGCGCGTCGCAGCCCGATGCGACGACGCGCTCGGCGAGCCCGAACAGCGCCGTTCGCGGCTCCTGATCGTCGACGCCGATGCGGCATTTGACGGTGACGGGGAGCGCGACGGCGTCCTTCATCGCCTTCACGCAATCGGCGACGAGATCGGGCTGCAGCATGAGACAGGCGCCGAAAGCGCCGTTCTGCACGCGATCGGACGGGCATCCGACATTGAGATTGATCTCGTCGAAGCCGAAGGGCTCGGCGATGCGGGCGGCCTTCGCCAGCTCGGCCGGATCGGAGCCGCCGAGCTGCAGCGCGAGCGGACGCTCCGCAGCGTCGAAGCCGAGCAGCCGCTCGCGGTCGCCGAAGATCACGGCGCCGGTCGTGAGCATCTCCGTATAGAGCCGCGCGCGGCGCGACATCAGCCGATGGAAGAACCGACAATGACGGTCGGTCCATTCCATCATAGGCGCGGTAGAGAATCTAATGTCTTGATTTGTAAGCGATTTCATTTTAGTCTCAAGGCCATAGGTCGGGGCGTGTGCACTCTCCGGTACGCCTCGATACGACACTTTTCGCTCCTTTTCGACTTCTCAGTGCACACAGAGCGCACACGAAATGGCGACCTTCACGAGGCTCAAATCCGGTTCCTGGCGCGCTCAAGTTCGTCGCAAGGGGAAATACGTCAACGAGACGTTTCTCCGCCGACGAGACGCCGAGGAGTGGGCGCTCGACATAGAGCGCCGGATCGACCGTGGCGAGTCGCCGTCGAAGCGGGCGCGCAAGGAAGCTCGAACATTCGGCGATCTCGTCCGGCTCCATAGGGACGATCTCGCGGAAGTTGGAAAGCGGATCGGCCGGTCGAAGGCCGCAAGCCTTACATTCCTTGAGCGTCGCCTCGGGCGATTGAAGATTTCAGAGCTGGATCGAGAGCGCCTCATTCAATTCGGTCGAGATAGAGCGAAGGAAGGAGCCGGTCCCGTCACGCTCGGCATCGACCTCGGCTATGTCAAAACTATCTTGTCGCATGCAGCGGCGGTTCACGGCATTCAGCTTTCGACGGAGTCGACCGATCTCGCACGCATCGCGCTGAACCGTCTGGGATTGGTCGGGAAGGGAAACGAGCGAGATCGCCGGCCGACGCAGGACGAGATCGATCGCATCATCGCACGATCCGATTTGACGCCGCAGCTGACAATTCCGTTGGGACGGATCGTGCGTTTCGCGATCGCGACTGCGATGCGGCTCGATGAAATTTGCCGCGTCGCATGGGAGGATTTCGATCCCGACCATAAGATGCTTCTCGTCAGAGATCGGAAAGACCCACGCCGGAAGTCGGGAAACAATCAGAAGATTCCGCTTCTCGACGTGAGCGGCTATGACGCATGCGCTCTCGTTCACGAGCAGAAGGAAGCTTCGAAAAGCGGCGAGGGGCGAATTTTCCCGTACAACAGTCGATCTGTGGGGACCGCGTTTCGGCGGACGTGTCGCCAGCTCAAGATCTCAGACCTACACTTTCATGACCTACGGCATGAAGGCGCAAGCCGTCTGTTCGAGGCGGGATTTTCGATCGAACAGGTGGCCCTGGTCACCGGCCATCGAGATTGGAAGATGCTTCGCCGGTATACGCACCTCAAACCTGAGCAATTGCACACGAGGAAAAGGGGAATGGCTGCATAGAATTTCGGCTACGCTGCCAAGATGTCCAATTCTCGGTGCGCTTTGCAGATGACAATAAACTCCGTTCCCTGAAATTGCCATCCGCCTCTCTCCTTTATGCTGCCCTTATGGGCGAGCGATCAAAGACATATGGAATCTTTATCCCATTTCGCCGCAGTTTGCGCTTTGCGTCGAATGAGGGACAGCATGAGCATGTTGCAGCCGCAAAGGCATACGGCTGGGCCGTATAAGGCGCATGGGCGAGGGCTGACATATGATCTGCTCGGAGTCGCCTCCGCCATTCTAATTCTAGCGTTGTTACTGATAGTCCTCGAATTTGGCCAGGAAGAAACGCCCATCTTGTGGTGAAAGATCTCTCTCCGATATTCGAGGGCGGCGGAATGGCTCAGGGCGAAATTATCATTGCCGACGATAACGCCGCGGACCGGATCGCCGTAGCGCAGGCGCTCTCGAGCGCGGGTTACGAAGTGCGCGCGACTGCAGCGGCGGCGACCTTGTGGCGGTGGGTGCAATCGGGTGAAGGCGATCTCGTGGTGACCGACACTGCCACGCCAGAGCAGAGCGCCTATGAGCTGCTGCCACGCATCAAGAAGCTGCGGCCAGACCTCCCTATCATCGTGACGGGCGCGCAGAGTGATCTTGTGACCGCAATCCCCGCCTGCGAGCACAGCGCCTATGGCTATCTGCCCAAGCCGTTCGATGCAAAAGAACTGATTGGCGTCGTAGGTCGCGCTATTGCCGAGCCGCGCGAAAAGAACGAGCTGCGCCTTTACGATGAGATCGCGGGGATCCCGTTAAACGGATGCTCGCAAGCCATGCAGGACATTCATCGCTTGCTCGCCCATCTCGCTCGGACGGATTTCGCGGTAATGATCGAGGGTGAGTTCGGCACGGGCAAGGAGGCGATTGCGCGCACCCTTCAGGCGCAAGGCAAACGCAGCGGAGGCCCGTTCGTCGGCGTCAATTTGGCGGCTATTCCGCAAGAGCAGATCGAGAGCGAGTTATTCGGGCACGATCCGAGGGGATTCGGCTGCACTGAATCCTGCTGGGGCGGCCGTTTCGCGGAGGCCGAAGGTGGCGCCTTGTTTCTCGACGAAATCGGCGAATTGCCGATGGAGGCGCAGGCGCAACTCTTGCGTGTTCTCGAGCGGGGCGAATATGTGACCATCGGCGGTCGTGCGCCCGTCAAGACGAGTGTCCGTATCGTCGCCGCTACCAGTAAGGACCTGCGCGCGCTCGTTCGGCACGGTCTGTTTCGCGAGGATCTATATTTCCGATTGAACGTAGCGCCTCTGCGCGTGCCGCCTTTGCGCGAGCGCACAGAGGACATTCCGGATATCGTCCATCACTTCCTGAAAATCTTGGCCAGAGAAGGATCAGCGCCGAAACATGTTGATCCACGGGCCCTCGATTGCATGAAGCGCTATCGCTGGCCAGGGAATATACGCGAGCTGGAAAATTTCATTCGTCGCATCGCCATTCTTCATCCGCAGAGCATCATAACGGAGCAACTCGTCGAGCAGGAACTGCAATACGAGCTCGGCGGCGCTGTTGTTCGCTCACTGGTTGGCGAAGAACCGCCGTTCGCTGGCGCGGTCAAACCCGTCTTGAGAAAGCTATTTGAGGACTGCGGCGATCGCCTGCCCAGGCCAGGCCTGTATCACCGTGTCATCCGCGAGATTGAAGCGCCACTGATCACGGAGGCGTTAGCGGCTACTGGCGGTCACCAGATCAAAGCCGCCGAATTGCTCGGTCTCAATCGCAATACGTTGCGAAAGAAAATGATCGGCCTCGATGTTCATCCTAGGCTTTCCAAGCTCTAGTCGCTCGTGCGGAGCAGCCTGATAATTGTCCCCAGAAGCGACCTTTTTTATGCGGCTCTTATTTCGAGCGTCCATTTTCTGAATGGAACGTTTATTCGCGTTCGTGACAATGATCGCCATCGTCATCGCGGATGACGATGAGACGTCGATGGTCACATCGCGATCGTCTCTTCCTCAGCTCGCATTCAACAGGTGATGTCATGGCTGGTGTTCGGGTCGCTTCTGGTCACAGAATTATTGATCCGATGCTTGCGCTCGGCGACTGCACGAAGCAGCATCGCATCCTCATGGCTGGGTCGAATAGCATAGCTATGATGATCGAGCTGCAACGACGCGGCTACGCTCGAACGGCATCTAGCGGAAATTGCGGGCGCCCGGCGGGTCAATACGACATTGCGCTTATCGATTGGCGCGGGCGCACGCTTCATGATCTCGAGACGACGTTGGACTGGCTCCGCAAGTTTCTCAGCCCCGCTGGAGTCCTGGTCGTCTGGGTCGATGCTCAGAAACCAGCAGCCAATCAGAGCCTTCGCATGTTGCTGGAGACGCGGCGTTACGTGATCCAGCAGGACTCGATCCATGAGTGCGGCCGTGCGCTCGTAGCGCGGAGACTTCAACCCAATCCGCTAAAGAAGGCGGCGTGATGCGCCATCACGTGGGGAATGCGGCGTCGCAACATGACGCCGCATCCCATTGTGAGCCTTCCCGTCACCTCGACAATGGAGAGTCAGATGGCCCAATCGAATCCGAGACGCACGATTATTCGAGAATGGACTTCGCTTGCGCGTGAGAAACGACAAACGATCCAGCAGGCGGCTGCTTTTGCGACGGTAGCCCTGCAGCGCCACAGTTTGCCTCGCAGCAGGCGAGAGCCGTACGATATCGTGATGGCATGGCTGCGGCCGCGCATCGGTCGGGCTTGAGAAATATGCAAAGTTCCTGACCGCCGACGAGCAAGAGTTCAAACGAACGCTGGCGCACGTCGGCGGTTCAGAGTCGGATAATCATGAACACTATGCCGTCTCATGCTCGAGCGCCTCTATGAGCCGAGCGTGCCAGTCGAACAGCTTCTTTAACCACTCGTCAGACCTGTGGAAGGATGCGGTTCTCACCTGAATTGCGCCTTCTACTAGCTCGATCTCTTCGGTGAGCGCTTACCTTACGCTCCGATGGCTGGATATCTCTTTCACGGCAATCATGCGATCCCCTCTTCGGCGCCCGCGCCTTTGGCCAATCGTCAGCCCTGCGTCGAGTTGCAGGGTACGAACAATATGCGTCATCTCGAGGTAAAGGATCGATACGAACCGAGACCAGAGCGCGCAAGGATCGTATAAACGCGACCGCGCTTACAAAACCGCGGTGATAGGTGGAAGCGCAGGACGCGCCGTCGTATGGCGAGTTGTTGCGTATTCGGCCGAATGATTGGCCGAATCTCCGTGTGACCGAAGCGGGATCTCTTGCATGGACGTAACAGTAACGTGAGGCAATGCACCCGCTCCATCGTCATCAACTGGAGCGTGACAAAATCCGCACTTCCAGGTCATGCTCGAGGTCGGGCGCGGGGGGAGATCGAGGTCACGCCGAACGCCTAGAGCGATGTGGCGCATGGCGAAGTCGATATTTATACCAGGCGCTGCGCTTTATGTGGTCCTTACGTCTGGGGAGCACATTCGGAATGGCGCCTTTACGAGACTATCCAACATAGTTTGTCAGCTTCAACAGCGATAGGAGACGAACATGTTGGAACTGGTTCAATCGGAGCTGGGCGCTCTCGATCAGCCGATCATTGCTCTCGGCCTCGCGGCTCTCTTGGTTCTCGCCGGAGCAAATGCCATATCCGGTCACTCTTATCCGTTTCGGGCTTGGCGGGTGCGGCCGCGATGCAACTCCGCCAAACGAAGAATGTCCTGACGCTTCTATGAATGCAGTGCAAATAGAAGCGAGGACAACATGAGCGCCTTCGGCTGGCTCGAAATCATCATCGTCTTGGCGCTCGTCGTCGTATGCGCCATTCCTATCGGAAGCTTCATGGCGGCAATATTCGAAGGCCGTCGGACTTTTCTCAGTCCCATTGTCGGTCCGTTGGAGCGAGGCATTTACCGACTGTCCGGCATCGATCCAGATGAAGAACAAGACTGGTTGCGATACACGCTTTCGATGCTGACTTTTGTCGGCGGCTGCTTTCTCTGTCTATATCTGACTTTGAGATCGCAAGCCGTCCTTCCTTTCAATCCTCAGGGCCGCGACGGGCTTGCGCCTGACCTGTCGTTCAATACCGCGATCAGCTTTATCACCAACGCCAATTGGCAAGCTTACGCTGGCGAAACGACAATGAGCCATTTCGCTCAAATGGCCGGCCTGACCGCGCACAATTTTCTCGACACGGCCGTTGTCATGGCCCTCGCAATCGGATTGACGCGCGCCTTCGTTCGTAACGAATCCACGACGATCGGAAACTTCTGGGTCGACATGACACGTTCAGTTCTCTACGTGCTCCTTCCGCTGTCGATTCTCACGGCTCTGCTCTTCGTCGCTCTCGGCGTTCCGCAGACTTTGTCCGGATCGTTCGAGGCGACGACGCTCGAAGGCGCGAGACAGACGATCGCGATAGGACCTGTGGCGAGCCAGGAAGCGATAAAGTTGCTCGGGAACAATGGTGGCGGATTCTTTAACGTCAATTCGGCGCACCCGTTTGAAAATCCGACCGCATTGTCCAATATGGCCGAGAACTGGAGCCAGCTCGTGCTTCCGGTCGCCTTCATTTTCGCCTTTGGCCGAATGGTGGGCAATCTACGTCAGGGGCGCAGCCTCCTGATCACCATGTCGATCATTTTCTTCGTCAGCCTCGTGCTTCTCTATCGGAGTGAGGCGGCCGGCAACCCGCTCTTGACCGAGCTGGGCGTCGACGCTGCGGGCGGCAACCTCGAGGGAAAGGATCTGCGTTTCGGACAAGCGGGCGCTGCGCTCTTCGCCGCCGCTACGACGGGAACGGGAACAGGCGCAGCCAATGCCGTGCTCGATTCATTGACGCCCATCGGCGGGCTCGTGCCGATGCTGAATCTGCTGATGGGATGTATCGCTCCCGGCGGAGTGGGAACGAATCTCTACGTCATGCTTCTGCTCGCCATTCTCTCGGTCTTCATCGCCGGTCTCATGGTAGGCCGCACGCCGGAATATCTCGGCAAGAAGATCGAGGCGCGGGAAATTCGCCTCGCAATGTTGTCGCTGTTGCTCACTCCCGCATTGGTGCTCGGCTTCGCCGCTGTATCGGTCAATCTCAAAACCGCGCTCGACAGTCTTGGCAACGCAGGACCACATGGCTTCAGCGAGCTCCTCTATGCTTTCGCCTCGACGAGCGCCGACAATGGTTCGATTTTTGGTGGGCTTTCGGTGAATACGGTTTGGTTCAACACGTCCACCGGCGTCGTAATGTTGATCGGCCGTCTGGGAAGCATCATACCGATCATGGCTATCGCAGGGTCACTTGCCCGAAAGAAAAAGGCCAAGCCCTCATCGGGCACATTTCCGACGGATGGCCTGCTGTTCTCCCTGCTACTACTCGGTATCGCGCTGATCATCACGCTGCTCGACTTCTTCCCCGCGCTGACTCTCGGCCCGCTGGCCGAACAGGCGCTGATGTCGCACGGCCGGACATTCTGACGATCTGCGAGCCGTCATGCCGTGACGAAGCGATATCCGACGCCCGGCTCGGTCAGCACGATCTTTGGCGCTGCGGGGTCGTCCTCGATCTTGGCGCGCAATTGACCGATGAAAACTCGGAGATATTGCGTGTCTTGCCGATGAGCAGGGCCCCAGACCGAGGAAAGGATTTGACTATGCGTGAGGAGGCGGCCGGGATGCCGCGCGAGAGCCGTCAGGAGGTCGTATTCTTTTGGCGTCAATTTGATCGGCCTGCCATTCTTCGTCACTAGCCGTTTGTCCATATCGACGCGGAGGCCGCAGCTCTCGACTTCTCGAGGTCCGCCCTCGGTCCGGGGTGTGTGACGCAAGGCGGCGCGCAGCCGAGCCAGGAGCTCGCCGATCGAGAATGGCTTTTCGATATAGTCATTCGCGCCGGAGTCGAGCGCGGCGATTTTCTCGGCCTCTCGTTCGCGGGCCGAGAGGATCAAGATCGGCACCTGTGAAAAGGCGCGCGCTCGCGCGAGCACCTCTTTTCCATCCATATCGGGAAGACCGAGGTCGAGCACGACGATATCGGGCGCCGAGGCTGCGATCGCCTCGAGGGCGGCTCTGCCCGTCGCCGCTTCGATCACCTCGTAACCGCAGGCGCCGAGAGCTGGTCGCAGGACCCTGCGAAGCTGCGGTTCGTCATCGACAATGAGAATGCGAGGGCCGCTCATGCGGGCGCCCCTTGTCGCTGCTCCTCGGGAATGGGGAAGCGCAATATGAAGCGCGTGCCGCGCCGGCGTATCGCGGGGCTTTGCGCGACAATTGTTCCGCCCATCGCTTCGACGAGCCCGCGGCAAATCGATAGACCGAGGCCGGTTCCCGCCTTCCGTCCATCGACGCGCCCTCCGCGATAGAATTTCTCGAAGATGCGCTCGAGATCCGTGGGCTTCACGCCCGGCCCTTCGTCGGTGACGGTGAGGACAACCTCGTTTCCATCGCGTCTCGCGTAGAGAGCCGCGGAATCGCCGCCATATTTATGCGCATTGTCGAGCAGGTTGAACAGGATCTGGCTCAATAGATTAGAGTCGCCGCGAATGACCGGCAAGTCCCGCGCCAGGCTGGCGGAGATTGCGAGTTGCGGAAATTCCTTGCGGCTTCGCTCGACTGCATTGTGGACGGCGTCGCCGATGTCCACCGGCTCACGACGGGGCTTGAGAGCGCCCGATTCGATGCGCGACATGTCCAGCAGATTGACGACGAAGCGCGAGAGGCGTCCGGACTCTTCCTCGATCGAAGCCAATAAATCCTGACGGTCGTCCGCCGTCATCCTATCTCCGAGCTGCCGCAAGCTCGTGACCGCTCCTGTGATCGAGGCGAGCGGCGTGCGCAGGTCGTGAGAGAGCGACGCGAGCAGGGTCGTGCGGAGCTTGTCATTTTCCTCGAGAGCGGCCGCTTTCACGGATTCGCCGACCAGGAGGGAGCGATCGATCGCAATCGCCGTCTGCTCGAGGATCGAGGTCAGCATCCGTTCCGTTTGCGGCGACAGCGGCTCGTCGGGCTTCTCGGGTTCGATGCCGAGCACGGCGACGACGCCCCGGGTCGTCGCAAGCGGACGAAATTGAAAACGGACATTCGGCAAGGTCGCGGTGCGCCATCCGGCCGGTTCGGCTTTTTGGTAGGCCCATCGGGCTGAGCTGGACTCACCGGGGTCCAATTGATCGATAGGAGGCCAAGCGGCGGATACGCGCAGCTCGCCATCGTCGGGCAAGAGCAGAACGGCGCATTTCGCATCGAGCGCTTTTTGCGCGTCGACCGCCGCGGCCCAAAGCACATCATCGAGCTTGGGGGCGCTGGACAGCTTGCGCGAAAATTCGAACAGGGCCTGAGCCGCCTGTGTCCGCATGCGCATGTACTGGGACTGTTCGCGCACGCGCCCAGCGAGCGCCCCGATGATGATCGCGGCGACGAGAAAGACGAGCAGTGAGAGGAATTCGACAGGTTGTGAAATCGTCAGCTGATAGCGCGGCTCGGAAAAGAAGAAGTCGAAAGCAGCAAATGAGAAAATCGAGGCTGCGATCGCCGAGTACGTTCCGAAACCCAGCGCGCAAAGCGCAACGGAAATGAAGAAAATGGTCGAACGAGGCGGTAGCGCCAGCCATAACTCCAGCAATCGCACGGCGCCGACCGCGCATGCCACCGAAGCCGCCGCGGCTACCATGCCCACCCAAAATTCGGATCCGCGTGGGACGCGCCGTTGCATGCCGCTTTCGGCTTCCGGCTTTACTTGGCTATCCGGGATGACATGCACGGCGATGTCTCGCGAGCGTCGTACGATTTCTTCGGTCAAAGACCGATGCAGCAGCCTGGAGACGAATCCGGCGCGTGAATGGCCGATTACAATTTGCGTAATATTCTCTCGGCTAGCGAAACGAAACACCTCGGTCGGGACATCTGGACCGGAGAGCCGCTCGATCGCGCCCCCCAAGCGTTCCGCCAGCTTCATCACGTCGTCGATGCGCTCGAGGCGCTTGGGGCTTCGTTCTTCCTGTCCGGAGCGCTCGACGTAAAGGGCGATCCAGGATGCATTGAGGCCGGTCGCGAGGCGAGCGCCCGCGCGGACGACGATTTCCGATAGTGTGTCGGGTCCGACGCATACGAGCAATCGTTCGGAGGTCGCCCATGGGCCTTCGATGGCGCTCTGACGTAGATAATCGACCATCTGGTCATCGACGCGCTCGGCCGTCCGGCGCAGGGCCAGCTCGCGTAGCGCGGTCAGATTACGGGTCGTGAAAAAATTCTGGATGGCGCGCTTGGCGGTTTCAGGAACATAGACCTTCCCTTCCTTCAATCTTTGAAGGAGGTCGTCTGGCGTGACGTCGACCAGGATGACATCGGCCGCATCCTGCAGCATGCGGTCGGGCACGGTCTCTCGCACCGCGACGCCCGTTATATTGGCGACGACATCGGCCAAGCTTTCGAGGTGCTGGATATTGAGAGCGGTCCAGACGTCGATGCCGGCGCCGAGCAACTCCTCGACGTCCTGCCAGCGCTTGGGGTGCCGGCTCTCGGGCGCGTTAGTATGCGCGAGCTCGTCGACGACGATGAGCTTCGGTCTGCGCGTCAGCGCAGCGTCGATGTCGAACTCTTCGAGCTCGCGCCCGCGATATTCGATCTTACGACGGGGGAGGATCTCGAGACCTTCCAGCAGCGCTTCTGTTTCGCACCGACCGTGACACTCCACGAGGCCGATCACGACGTCGACGCCGTCCATCTTCAGCCCCCGTGCCCGGGCCAACATGGCGTAGGTCTTTCCTACGCCGGGAGCCGCGCCCAAAAAGACGCGCAGCTTGCCGTCCTTTTCCTGGTCCGCCAGCGCGAGAAGCGCGTCGGGATCAGGGCGCCGTTCGAAGTTCCTTTCCGTTTCGGCCATTCGTCCTACGAGTCCAATTGCCGTGCCGCTTCGAGTGGAAGCCAGATTGAACAACGGGCGCAGCGTGTGCAAGAACCACGAGACCTTCATGCCCGTCTCGGGTGAAGCATAGCTCCTGGCCATCGGGGCCGGCGCCGATTTTCGATGCTCGGCTTCGATTTTGGATGAAGGCGAGAGGACGAGTCTTTATCATGGCCGAGGCAGAGCTGGAACTTCCCTCGCGGCAGAATCGCTAAATGGACAACTCGGTCGAACAAATCATCGGCGTGCTCGCGGTCGCGATGATCGTCGCAATAGCCGCGCGGCGATTCGAGCTCCCTTACACCGTCGGACTTGTCGCGACGGGGGCTGTTCTGGCCTTGTCGAAAGCGAATTTGGGCGTTCCACTGACGCATGACCTCATTTTCCATTTGATACTTCCGCCGCTGCTGTTCGAGGCGGCGCTCACCCTGTCGGCCCGCGATCTGCTACGAGACGCCCCGCCGATATTGGTCTTGTCATGCCTTGGAACGGTCATCGCCATGGGCGTTGTCGCGTGTGGAATGGCGCTGGCGCTTCATTGGCCGGCGCCCACAGCTCTCGTCTTCGGCGCGCTGATAGCTGCGACCGATCCGGTCTCGGTCATTGCGATGTTCAAGGATCAGGGGCTGAAGGGTCGCCTCCGAGTTCTGGTCGAGAGCGAAAGTCTGTTCAATGACGGGGTCGCGGCGGTTCTCTTCGTCGTAGCGCTCGCGTGGGCGCAAGGTGACGGAGAGCCCGTGAGTCTTTCGACCGTGGGCGCACTGGCGCGCATTGTCTTAGGCGGCGTCGCCGTTGGAATCGTCTGCGCAGGCGCTGCTATGCTGGTGGCCTGGCGCACGTCGGAACATATGATCGAAGCCGCTCTGACCACCGTCGCCGCCTTTGGATCATTTTTTCTCGCCGAGCAATTGCATGTGTCTGGCGTGCTCGCCACTGTCGGCACTGGCTTTCTCATCGGCAACTTCGGGCCTCGGCAGCCGGACAGAAAGGGCTTCTTGAGCTCGAGGGGGCGTGAGTTCATTCTCTTGTTCTGGGAGTTCGCTGCTTTTCTCGCCGATTCCGTGGTTTTTTTGCTAATGGGCGCGGCTATCGCGAGCACGACGTTCGAATCCAGAGAATTGGCTGCGCTGCCGATCGCCATCATCCTGGTCCTCGTCGCCCGAGGATTGACCGTCTACCCGCTGAGCCTGATGTTCAGTCGTTCGAATTGGGCGATCCCGCTCCGCGAGCAACATGTGTTGTGGTGGGGCGGGTTGCGTGGCGCTCTGGCTCTCGCTCTGGCATTGTCGCTTCCGACGAGCCTACCGCTGCGCGAGGAAGTCGTGGTCGTCACCTTCGGCGTCGTGGCTTTCTCGGTTATCGTGCAGGGATTGACGATGCCGATCGTGCTGAAACGTCTCGGTTTTCGCTAGCGCGATCATTAATGGCCCGCGTTGGCGCGAGATCTGCCTTTTGTTTATGGGATCCTTATGTGAGGGGGCGGTAATTCGTATAGCCTCTTTACGTCGGACTGCGGCACTCTCCTCCTCGTTCACCCCAGAGTGGGAGGCGGAAGTGTTCGGCTTTCTGGAAATCGCGGTCGCGTTTATCGGGCTGGTGGTTGCCTACGCCTATGCTTGGCGAATCTACCGCGGCGCGTGGGACAATCGCTCGGCGCCTGAATTGGAGTGGGAACTTTCCAAGGATGAAAGGCGCGCGCGCGCCTTGGCTCGGCTGAGGCGTCGTCGACATGCGCTCGAGAAGATGGGGAGGCCCAGCGTCGATAGCCGCAGAGCGGCGGAGCTTTTTGGCGATGCATATTCTACGGGATGGGTAGAGCGCCATTGATGGCGGCCTCGAACTGCGTCTTGCGTCATTCATGAGAGCGCTGCGGTTCGTCCTTCGAGGAGGACTGCGCGCGTCCGATCCGCTCTTCGGGTCGATTTGCCACATTGGTCACGCCGAGAGGTCGCGGATGAATCATTCGCTGATCGGGCTTGGAGCCGGAGCATTGTTCATCCTGATGGGTGTGACGCTTCGACGCCAGCGCCGCGCAAAGGGGCGTCCCCGTGACGCCCGCTTGCGCAGTTTACGCGCGCGACCCTGATCTGCGGCCAATATCAAAGAATTCCGCTTCGATCGACAACCCGGGCCTACGGCGGGGCGCGTCGATTTTTTATGCCGTCCTTATGTCATAAGGCGCAAATCCGAATAGCGCCTTTATGTGCTTTGCAGGCATATCCCTACGCATTGTCAATATGGAGACAGACTATGCTCGACCTCGTCTATGTCGGCCTCGGCGCCTTTCTGTTCGTGCTGATGGGCCTTTATGCACGCGCCTGCGGGCGCCTCTGAAAAAGGAACGAATGATGTTCGAACCGATCATCGGCTTGGGCGTCGCCGTGCTGCTCGGCGCCTATCTCCTCTACACGCTCCTTCATCCCGAAAAGTTCTGAACCGAGCACTTCGGGTTCCGCAAAGGAAAATATCATGAACGCCATTGGCCTGGCGCAAATCGCCTTCGTTTTGGCAGCCGTCATAGTCGCGGCCGTGCCGCTCAGCGCCTTCATCGCCCGCGTGCTCGCGGGCGAGCGCAATTTTCTGACGCCCGTTATCCTTCCGGTCGAGCGCGCATTCTACAGGCTTTCCGGCGTCGATCCTGCGCGCGAGCAGAGCTGGTTCGTCTATACGATCGCCATGCTCGTCTTCAGCGTCGCGGGCTTTGTGTCGCTCTACGCGCTGCAGAGGCTGCAGAACGTCCTGCCGCTCAATCCGCAGGGCTTCGACCCGGTGCCGTCCGATCTCGCCTTCAACACGTCGATCAGCTTCATCACCAACACCAACTGGCAGAATTACTCCGGCGAGACGACGATGAGCCATCTCGTGCAGATGCTCGGTCTCACCGTTCACAACTTCCTCTCGGCGGCGACCGGCCTCGCCATGGCCTTCGCGCTGGTGCGCGGTTTCGCGCGGGCCGAGTCGCCGACGGTCGGCAATTTCTGGGTCGATCTCACCCGCGGGACGCTCTATGTGCTGCTTCCGCTGTCGATCGTCGTCGCGCTCGTGCTCGTTGCGCTCGGCGTGCCGCAGACGCTTCTCGGCTCCGTCGAGGCGACGACGCTCGAAGGCGCCAAGCAGGTCATCTCGATCGGCCCGATCGCGAGCCAGGAGGCGATCAAGGAGCTCGGCACCAATGGCGGCGGCTTCTTCAACGCCAATTCGGCCCATCCGTTCGAAAGCCCCAACGCGATCTCCAATATGCTGGAGATCTGGTCACTGCTCGTCGTCCCCTTCGCGCTCGCCTTCGCCTTCGGCCGCGCCGTGCTCGACTTTCGTCAGGGCCGCGCGATTGCGATCACTATGCTCATCGTGCTCGTCTCGGGCGTGCTCATCGCCTACTGGGCCGAGGCCGGCGGCAATCCGCTGCTGGCGTCGATCGGCGTCGATCCTTCGCCCGGCAATATGGAGGGCAAGGAAGTGCGCTTCGGCGTCGCGACCAGCGCGCTCTTCGCTACTGCGACGACCGGCACCAGCACAGGCGCCGTCAACTCGATGCATGATTCGTTCATGCCGATCGGCGGTCTCGTTCCCTTGTTCAACATGCTCATGGGCTCGATCGCGCCGGGCGGCGTGGGCGCCGGCCTCTATGGCTTCCTGGTGCTCGCCGTGGTCGCCGTCTTCGTCGCGGGCCTGATGGTCGGCCGCACGCCGGAATATCTCGGCAAGAAGATCGAGGCGCGCGAGATGAAGCTCGCCATGCTCGCCGTGCTGATCTACCCGCTCTGCGTGCTCGGCTTCTCCGGGGCTTCGGTGTTGCTGCAGAGCGCGCTCGCGAGCCTCAACAATGCCGGCCCGCACGGCCTGTCGGAGATTCTCTACGCCTTCGCCTCGACGACCGACAATAATGGCTCCGCCTTCGCGGGCCTTACCGGCAATACCCCTTGGTACAACACCACGCTCGGCCTGGCGATGACGCTCGGACGCTTCGCCTATGTCATTCCCGTGCTGGCGATGGCGGGTTCCTTCGCCGCCAAGAAGAAGGCCCCAGCCTCCAGCGGCACGTTCCCGACGCATGGACCTCTGTTCGTCGGATTGCTGATCGGCGTCATCGTCATCCTCTATCTGCTCCAATATTTCCCGGCGCTCGCGCTCGGTCCCGTCGTCGAGCATCTGCTGCTCGCGGCCGGCAAGACCTTCTGATCCGGAGATCCACGCAAATGTCGTCCAAAGTCGCTGCTCCTGGCCTGCTCGATCGGGCCATCGTCGGCCGCGCGGCAATCGACGCTTTCAAGAAGCTCGATCCGCGCAGGCTGGCGCGCAATCCGGTGATCTTCGTCACCGAGGCCGTCTCGGCCGTCGTCACGATATTGTTCGTTCGCGATCTCTTCGCGCACGACGGAACCGCGCTGTTCTCGGGCCAGATAGCGGCCTGGCTCTGGTTCACAGTGCTCTTCGCCAATTTCGCGGAAGCTGTGGCCGAGGGCCGCGGCAAGGCGCAAGCCGATGCGCTGCGGCGCACGCGAACCGACACGAAGGCCAAGAGGATGAAGGGCGGCTCGCGCGACGCCTTCGATCTCGTTTCGGCGCTCGATCTGAGGGTCGGCGATGTCGTGCTCGTCGAGGCGGGAGATCTCATTCCCGGCGATGGCGAGGTCGTCGAAGGCGTCGCTTCCGTCAACGAGTCGGCGATCACCGGCGAATCCGCGCCGGTCATTCGCGAGGCGGGCGGCGATCGTTCCGCCGTCACCGGCGGCACCACTGTGTTGTCCGATTGGGTGCGGGTGAAGATCACCGCAGCGCCCGGCTCGACCTTCATCGATCGCATGATCGCGCTCGTCGAAGGCGCCGAGCGGCAGAAGACGCCGAACGAGCTCGCGCTGTCGATCCTGCTGTCGGGCCTGACGATCATCTTTCTGATCGTCTGCACGACGCTGTGGCCGCTCGCCAACTATTCGGGAACGGTGCTGTCGCTGACTGTGCTGATCGCGCTGCTCGTCTGCCTCATCCCGACAACGATCGGCGGCCTCTTGTCGGCGATCGGCATCGCCGGCATGGATCGCCTGATCCGCTTCAATGTCATCGCCACTTCGGGCCGCGCGGTCGAGGCTGCTGGCGACGTCGACACGCTGCTGCTCGACAAGACCGGCACGATCACTTTCGGCAACCGCATGGCCGACGAGTTCATCCCCGTCGGCGGCGTCGGCGAGCATGAGCTCGCGGAGGCCGTCCTGCTCGCGTCCCTCGCGGACGAGACGCCGGAGGGACGCTCGATCGTCGCTCTCGCCAAGAGCCGTTACGGCCTCGCGGCCCCGGATCTCGGCTCCGACGCGCGCGTCGTTCCCTTCTCCGCGCATACGCGGATCTCGGGTCTCGATCTGCCTGGCCGTTCGTTGCGCAAAGGCGCGGTCGACGCGGTTCTCGCCCAGACGCAGCCCTTCGCCGGTCACGCCGAGGTCGGCGGCGGGCGGGCGGGCGGCGCGGTCACGGAGATTCTGGAGCGCGCCGGCGTCGCGACGTTGCGCGCGCCGGAAGACTTCACCCGCGCGGTCGAGCGCATCTCGCGCGCCGGCGGCACGCCGCTCGCCGTGAGCGAGAACGATCGCCTGCTTGGCGTCGTGCATCTCAAGGACATTATCAAGCCCGACATCAAGGCGCGCTTCGCCGAGCTGCGCGCCATGGGCATCAAGACGGTGATGGTGACGGGCGATAATCCGGTCACGGCGGCGGCGATCGCTTCGGAAGCCGGGGTCGACGATTTTCTCGCGCAGGCGACGCCCGAGGACAAGCTCACCTATATTCGGAGAGAGCAGCAGGGCGGACGCCTCATCGCCATGTGCGGCGACGGCACCAATGACGCGCCGGCGCTCGCGCAAGCCGATGTCGGCGTCGCCATGCAGACCGGCACGCAGGCGGCGCGCGAGGCCGGCAACATGGTCGATCTCGACAGCGATCCGACCAAGCTCATCGAGATCGTCGCCATCGGCAAGCAGCTCCTGATGACGCGCGGCTCGCTCACGACCTTCTCGATCGCCAATGACGTCGCGAAATATTTCGCGATCATTCCGGCGCTGTTCATCGTGACCTATCCCGAGCTCGGCGCGATCAACGTGATGAAGCTCGCCTCGCCGCAATCGGCGATCCTCTCGGCGGTGATCTTCAACGCGCTGATCATCATTGCGCTGATCCCGCTAGCGTTGAAGGGCGTCGCCTATCGGCCGATCGGCGCTGCGGCGCTGCTGCGGCGCAATCTGCTGATTTACGGCCTCGGCGGCGTCATCATTCCCTTCGTCGGCATCAAGCTGATCGACATCATCGTGTCGATTCTGCATCTCGCGTAAAGGAGCCTAACAATGCTCTCCCAAATTCGTCCTGCGATCGTCATGATCGTATTGTTCACGCTTCTCACGGGGCTCGCTTATCCTCTGGCGATCACCGGCATCGCGCAGCTCGCCTTCCACGACGAGGCCAATGGCAGCCTCATCGAGCGCAAAGGAGTCATCGTCGGCTCACGGCTGATCGGTCAGAACTTCGCCGCAGACAACTATTTCCATGGCCGCCCCTCGGCGACGAGCGCGCCCGACCCGAATGATTCGAGCAAGACGGTCGACGCGCCTTATAATGCGGCGAACTCCGGTGGCTCCAATCTCGGACCAACCTCGCAAAAGCTCGTCGATCGCGTAAACGCCGCGATCGAGACGGAATTCGCGGCGGGCCGCATCGACATGGTGGCCGCCGACGCTGTGACGACCTCGGCGTCCGGCCTCGATCCGCATATCTCGCCGCAATTCGCGCTGGCGCAGGCGTCCGCCATCGCCGCCGCGCGCAAGCTGCCCGAGAGCCGCGTCCGCGCCCTGGTCGAGGCGCAGATCGAGCAGCGTTTCGCCGGCTTCGTCGGCGAGCCGCGCGTCAACGTTCTGGAGCTCAATCTGGCGTTGGACGAGCTTCATTGACGAATGCCGAGCGCCGGGCCGGGAGCGCGAACAGCGTTTTCCGGCCCGGCGCGCATCGATCTATTCATGCACAGCTGGATTGCCGTTTCGGGCGAGCGCCCGAAGGCCGGGGAGTCCAGAGAGGCGGCAGGTCAGATGCCATACAATTGCGGAGCTTCGATGGTCGGAGATGGGGAGGGAGAGGACGCGCGCCGATCGCGCCAAATTCGTATTCTCGTTGTCGACGATGAGCCGGAAATCCACCGCGTTCTTCGTCCGGCCCTCAAAGCGTGCGGCTACGAACCGTTGAAAGCAATGACCGGCGGAGAGGCTCTGACGATGATTGCAGCTTCGGCTCCCGACGTCACAGTGCTCGATCTCGGTCTGACCGACATGGACGGAAAAGAGGTCCTACGCGAGGCGCGGATATTCTCGGATGCGCCGATCATCATATTGTCGGCGCGTGACGACGAGGCCGAGAAGATCTCTGCTTTGGACGCCGGCGCCAATGATTATGTCGAAAAACCGTTTGCGATTGGAGAACTGATGGCGCGGGTGCGCGCCGCGCTTCGACATACTTCATCCAAAGAGCCGCCGCCGTCTCGAATAGAGGCGCTCGGCCTTATCGTGGACACCGTCAAACATCAGGTGACGAAGCACGGGATCAAGATAAATCTGACGCCAAAAGAGTATGACCTGCTGCTCGTTCTGGCGCGTCGTCCCGGTCGGCTTGTCACGCACAACGAGATATTGAGGTCGGTGTGGGGACCGGCGCATCAGAACGATCTCCAGTACTTACGAGTGTTCATCGGAAAATTGCGCGCCAAGATCGAAGACGATCCGGCTGCGCCCCGCATCATCGAGACCGAATTAGGCGTCGGCTATCGATTTTTAGAGTCAGAAAAGTCTTTCTCTCGAGAGAAGTAGCGGTTTCATTCGCTCAATCGATCAGCTCGAGTTCTCTGAGCGCCGCGACGACGGCGCTTCCGGTTTCATATTCGACCGGAACGAGCGGCAGTCTCACCTTGGGATTGAACCAAGGACGTAAAAAGGACAAGGCGTATTTGATCGGCCCCGGACCGGTCTCCATGCGAAGGGCCGAGAGCAAGGGCAGCAGCTGTTTCTGGATCATGGTGGCGCGAGCCCAATCCCCGCGCGTGCTCGCCTGCTGCATCTCCGACCAGATTTTCGGAACTGCGTTGGCGACGGCCGAAACGGACCCATGCCCGCCAGCCAAGCGAAACATGAGGCAGGCGCGGTCGTCACCGGAGAGCCGGGTAAAATTCGAGCGCAACGAAAATGCGTCCCGCGGGAAGCGGTCGAAATCGCCGGTCGCGTCCACGAGCCCGACGATATTCTCTATCTCCGCCAATCGCGCGAGCGTATCCGAGCCGATGTCGACGCCTGTCCTCACCGGATCGACTCCGACGATCAGGGGAATGTCTACAGAGCTGGCGATTTCGTAATAGTGTCGGAAAAGTCCGGGGGGACTCGGCTTGTTATAGGACGGAGTGACGATGAGCGCGGCCGTGGCGCCGGCGGCCTGCGCCGCTCGGGTCAGAGAGACGCTTTCGCGGGTGCAATCGGTTCCCGTGTCTGCAACGATCGGAGCACGATTTCCGGCGGCTTCGGTTGCGATCCGGATGATTTGAACCCGTTCCCGCGGCGCAAGCGCCCGCCCTTCGCCCGTCGCGCTGCAGACAACCAATCCCTGCGCGCCTTCGTCGATTTGCCAAGTGACGAGATCGGCGAATGTTTTTGTCGCGACGCCGTCATTGTCGAAAGGGGTCACGAGCGCCGTAAACGAGGCGTGGAACGCCGGCGGCGCTTCGAGTTCAGGGTCGGCGCTCGCCTCAGGCGGCGGCCGGCTATCTTGGACAGGGGACGACGGGCGGTCCGGCTTGGAATGGGAGCGGCAAAGAGCTTTGTTAGATGGAATCAGTGGCCACATCGACCTAGCTCCGGAAACACAGGCGTTCGTTCGTGAAGTGGACGGACTTCGGCGGTTGGCCGGTTTCGGAGGCGACGTATTGAAGAGCCGCCTGCCGACTGACGAAAATGCCGCCGCCGCGCCCGAGGTCTTCCACGGCGATCCAGCGTCCTTGTCGATCCTGGCCGACGACAAACCGCAAATCCGAAGCTATTCGTCGAAACGGCGGTTCGATCCGATTATTCGGAGAAATAGCCATAAGCGCGCTCACGGTGTCGCGATCCGGGGTGTGGACCGCGAGGACAATGTGCATCGCCGCCAGGTAAACGGTCGATGTGGAAGAAGGCTCGTCGCCATAAGGATCGCATAAATTCGAGAAGCGGCGCCGATCGGCTCTCGGGTCGCCGCTCGCTGCACGGCCTCGGGGAGACGTCGCCAACATCAGCGAGGCGCGTCCAGCGAGCGCGTTCAGCGCCCTGACACTTTGAGGCGCTTGTCGCAGTCGATCCAATACCGGGACCAGTTCAACGTCGGATCGGCTTTCTTGAGCTCGATTTTGTGAGCCTTCCACTGGGATGCGCATTTCTTTTGGCGGTATTTTTCGCCGGTCAGGTTCTGGCTGGCGACCTTGTCGACGGCATGTTCGGACGCGGCGCCAGCCTGAGTGGGACCGCTTCTTGTGGAGTCGCCAGTCGGCGGTTCCGAATTTGTCGCCGGGGGCGTGAGGGGCGAGGCGACGGAGACAGGCGGGGCGGGTTCGGAGCTGAGCGATACGATGGTCGGAGCTGATGGCGTCGCGGCGGCATGATCGCGCGCCCGCGAGGGAAGCTCACCGCCGCGTACGCGACAAGCTTTGAGGAATTCGATCCAACCTTTTCCGTTGAGCTCGTTCGAATCCTTGGCGGCTCGATACTGACTCCCGCACGCTTTCAAAATGTCGGTCTGGGCGTCGGCGCCTTCGGAAGAAACTGCCGTCGATCGCTTCGTGACGCGGGCACGGCACGCCTCGACGAACTGGCGCCAGCTCTGGCCGTCGAGTTGGTTTGCGGTTTTTGCGGACTGATATTGCGTTCCGCACTCCTTCCAGAGGCTCGGCTGCGCAATCGCGGCATGATGGACGACGCCGATCAAAGGCGCGGCGATCGCGCATCGAGCCGTGATCTGCATTACTGTTCTTATCGCAAACATATGTGGTTCTCCGTTTCTCAATTCGACGCCGCAGCGGACGTGATCCTTGCTTTTCTGGAGCCGCGCGTCGCTCGACGATGCGGAACCGGTTGTTTGGTCCGGCGCAGTTCCTCGAGCGCGTCGAGATGGTCGTTCTGGTCCGACCAGAATCCACAGAGCTCGTCGCGGAAAAGATCGTCGTCTCGCGACCGTCGTCCTACGCCGAAAGCGATCCAGGCAGGAAAGCGGTCGAGGCTGGGAAGGCGCGCCGTCTCTCCACGATTGCTCTACAAGGTGACGGAGCATACGCAGAATGGGCTGATCAGAATTGGCGGCTAGTCTCTGCAAGATGGTCAGTTCCTGTTGATCTGCGTGTGCCGCGAACTCGCGTACCAGGTCGGAGACGAAGGGGCCAATGGTCGTATCTTGCGCGCGCGCGGCGACCTCGACGCGTTCGGAGAATTCACGACCGATGCACATGACTGCGGCGCTGGCCACGTTTTCGTTGGAGCACGAGTGGATCATGTCGCCTATCAATGTTGAATGTCCCATCCGCCTTTCCTCGTCGGCACTATCGTGTTCGGTGTGATACACGGGTATCGCAGGTGTTCGACCGCGACACGACATTTCGTGGGGTCGCCACGAATAAGAGATGGGTGGCGTGATCCAAGAACTCTGGATCGCGACAATAAAGATGCTCGAGACGATCAAGCTCTCGAAGAAATCCGGCGCTGGTTCGTGCAGACGACGGATTCCAGCGGCGGTCGCCGGCAAACCGGCCATGAAAGAGATCCAGCCCACGAAGCTCGGTCATCTCGAAAGAAGGCGCGGAGAGCGCACGAATTTCGTCGGCGTCGAATAAATGGAACCCAAAGGAAATGTGTCGTCCGTTCTGAAGTTCTGCTTCGAGCAGATCGTTTCGGTGGTCATGCCAGAACCAACGAGCCTCTTCGATCGCATCCACGCAAATTGTCGGCATGCTGCCCTTCGCGCGCATAGTGGCGATGAAGTCGCCCCGCGTCACGCGGGCGACCTCGGAGAGTAGGTTCGGCATATGGTCGATCGGAATATGGTTCAGAACCCCGTAGAGGCAGAGACAGAGATCTACGCTCAAAGAAGCTTCCGGCTGCTGAGCGCATATATCGCCGGACTCGAAGGCAAGTTCGAGCCCGGCGATCGCGAGACGGCGGCCTCTCGCGCTCGCGCGCCGGACTTGCGTTTCAGCTATGTCGATACCCCTCGCCTGGATCGAGGTGAAACCCAGCTCGGATGCGCGCATGACGACACGACAGAGCCATGTGCCCGGTCCGCAACCGAGGTCCAGAATTCGAACAGAACGAGCGCCGGAGGAGCGCAATGCGCGTAATTTGCCGTCTAGGATGGACCAGATTGTTCGGTCGCCAAACGCGTGCTGTCCGTCGAACGCAAAGAGTTCGTCTGCGCCGCCGTCTGCATAGGATTCGTAGCTTTCGCCTGCCTGATTGTAGGCGAAAGCGATCGAGTGCTCGTCGTCTGTCGGAGGCCAAGACATGGCTCTGCCGGATTTGACCCTCACGGTCACATGTTTGTCCATTGATGCCTCTGCTCTACAGGTAAGGGCCGAAGTGGTCGCAGCTGCGTGTCTTTCAGGCGGCCCGAAGCGACGCTTCGTCCGCTTGCACCTCACGAATGCAAGAAATGACTCGTGCTATCGACGACACGCTCCGTCGATTGAGCATCCGTTCGGGGAACTCGATTTCGAACGCTGTCTCGAGCGCCAGCAGCAATTGGATTGCCGCGAAGGGCGTCAGCCCCGCCTCGTAGAGATCTCCGTCTAGTGCGAGATCGCAAGAAGGTGAGGAGAGGTAGGCCCTTTCATCGATCAGTCGCTTGATGATCTCGATCATCTGGTCACATCGTCGTTGTGAGGAAGCGAGGCAGATATGTACGGAATCGACATAAAGGGGCCATTCGAAATGCAGCTCCGCGCCATAAGGTCCCCATAAACACTGCCGTGTTTATGGGTTCCTTATATTTTTCGCCCGAGATTCGAATGGCTTCTTGACGTCCGTTTGTCGTAGCTTGTGGAGAGGCTGTCGGGCGCAGCTGGCGTCGTGACGCGCCGTCGTGGACGAAACCGATGAGAGCATCGGTTGGCAACCGGAGCATCGCGGAGCACGGACATGCACGGAATAATTCGTCAACCAGACGGCTCCGTCGTTGTGGATGGGGCGACGTCTGTCCGTGAGCTCAACCATGCTATGAATTGGGGCCTTCCGAAGGAAAGAGCGGCAACGGTCGCGGGCCTCGTCATACACGAAGCCGGCGTCATACCGGATGTTGGGCAGGTTTTTGTTTTCTTCGGCTATCGGTTCGAGGTCAGAAACAGGGCGGCAAACCGGATAACGAATATGAAGGTGACGCCGCAGGCGCTGAGAAGACGCGTCTCGTCGGAGACAGGGATACCGTCGAAGGCTCGGTGGTCGGCTTCGGCCCTGTAAGGAGGGGCCGCTTCGATGAAGACGATCGAGGAACTACATTTTGAAAGTCAGAAGATCCGATTGATGCGCCTCGGCAGGGTGTGGTGGGTGTTTTGTGCCGACGCTGCTCCCCGCATCGATTCTGGTCTCAGCCAGGAGGATCTTTATGCGAGCGCTCCGGAAAGCGAACGCCGAATCGTGAGCGTTGGTTCTGGTTTCCTTGCATATCTCGTGTCCGCGCGATATTTGCTGACACGCATGCAAGAGAATGAGGCGATCGATCGTGATCGGTTCCGGGCTTGGCTACGGGCCTGGAAGGTCGTGAGTGAAGCTGCCGTCGGTGTCGATGAGGACTGATTTAGGCATTGCTGGGCGTCGACGACGAGTAGCTCATAGTTCATGAGATGGTGTCGTGCTGATGCCGACCGGACGCGGCGCCAGTTCCATCCTTTTTCCGCCGGGCACATCATCGCCTGCGTTTCGTCAATGTGCCAGTGAGATGAGTTGGCGCGGCCGACGCTCGGGGGCAGGAATCGTTGCCCGCAAAAAGTCACGCGTGAGCTACGCGTTTGGTTCGCTGAAACTCTCTATTTTTTCCTTTTCGGGAAGGTCTCTTTATCCTCGACCGCGCGCGGAACGAAGCAAAAGTTTCGCCCGCCCAGCGATCCTCTGTAAGGAGCATCGCGGCTATTTCGAAATAATCTGAATTGAACGGACGTATTCGGCACAGCAAGGGTCAGAGACGCCTCGTCGCGAGCGATAATGTAGACGTCGAGCTCCTCTCCCGGTCGGTCGACATCAGTCAGCGTTATTCGGCTTGCCACGACAATTGCTCCTAAAGCGAATCTATTTTGAGTTGTGACCTGCGCGAATCGTGTGCTGCTGACCGCGAAATTGCGCAGCTCTATGCCCGCATGTGACAATGATGAATTGAAATAGACACGGGCCGTCTCGCTATCGGCGCAGTCGCTTGTCGGCAGGCATTCTCACGTTTTCCAACGCCTCTCGTATCATTTCGTCGACCGCGAAGCGGACATTGCTCTCGAGCGAGTCGATCCCGTCTCTGCCGATTAGATAGAGAGCGTCGTCGACGTGCGACTCGAGGAAGTAGCGGGAGATGATCGGCTGGTCGAAACCCGCGCCTCTCGATCTCGCTCTGATGCTCGCCATCGCAGCGTCACGCAGCGCGCGAGCGAACTGCTCGCGCGTGCTCAACAAAATCGTCGCCAAAGAGACGGCGTGACCCAGATGCTTCTCACGCATTTTCGGACTCTCGGTCGTTTACGGACTAGCGCCCTCTGCCGCGCCGGCGCTTCCCTTCCTCGAACCAGCGGCTACCGTTTGTAGAGTATACTCCGTAGATAAATACTCTTCAAGCTGGCTGGTTCTCGTCATGGAAATGCGAGAGACGCTGGCGCGCAATCTGAGGAAATATCGACGGGCGCAACGCCTGTCGCAGGAAGAGCTCGGCCATCGAGCCGAGCTGGACCGCACCTATATCAGCTCGATCGAACGCTGCGTCTATTCGGCGACGGTCGACGTCGTCGGCCGCCTCGCCGACGCTCTCGGAATCCCGGCGCTCGATCTTTTGAGGCCTGCGAGCGAAAGCGCGGAGGCGAAATTGCCATCGGCTGAATCGACTGAAGGCCCGAGCACGAAGGCGCAGGCCAAGAAAGGCGTAAAGCCGTCTCGCAAAAGTGCGGGACCGGCGCAAAGACGGCACATTCGAAAGAAGCCGGGTCCATAGCCGAGCGACCATGGACCCGAGCACGGGCATCACATTGGCGAGACCGCCGCTTCCGGCGACGCCAGCCGGGCGATATCTGCGAGCGCCGAGCGCAGTTCCGGCCAGGGAAATTCCGCATCTGTCGGGCTCGGCTCGCCGAGCTGAATGAGGATGGCGAGCTTGGCCGCGACGCCCGGCAGGCTGGCGGCTTTCGTCTTCGGGACCGACGCCACAAAATCGCGCTCCTTGCCGAGAGCGGCTCGGAGTGCGGCGTCGACGGCGTCGAAGCCGAGCGTCGCCGCCGCCTCGTTCCATCGCTTTTGCTGTTCGTCGAACGCGGCGATCAGCGCTTCTCTCTCGATTGCCGGCTCGTTTGCGACCAGCTCCTCGATCTCGTCGACCGATTGAGCGATTTTCGGCTCCGCCTCACCGGAAAGGCGGATCGCGACCTCGGGGATGCCGACCGAGTGAATGAGCTTTTTCTCGATTCGTTGCCACTGGCGCGTCAGCGCGACGACCTGAGTGTGATTGGCTTGCCAGTTGCGCCAGAGCTGCAGCGCGGGGTCGGACGGCGCCCCTCCGGTCTTTTTCGCAGGCGGCAAAGCGCCGGTTCCTCGCAGAATTGCGCGCCAGCTAATGGCGGGCGGAGTCGTGCTATCTTCAGAATCAGCCATGATCCAGGCTCCTGTAAAGCGTGGGTTGTGGTCAGGCCGGGCGGGATGCTCCAACATCCCGTTCGGCCGCTGCTCATGAAATTGCAGCCGGGAGAAGGTAATCCGGCTAGAACATTTTAGCAACGCATATTGGAAACGCTGGCGTTCATAGGCTTGCGCCGCAAAGCGGTCGGGCTGTTCGCGACGGTGCATCGATTACGGAGGAAACGGGTCCATTCGCCGAAAAACCCATAGCGTGCAAAGCGATAGCCACTCGATCGGCGGCCTTGAAAAGGCCATTTAATTTCAATGAAGTAGGAAACATTAGAGCGGCTGAGCGCGCCCTGTCGTCGCCGTATCCGATTCTGGAAATCAGCTTGTGAACCCGGGCTTTTCAGGTGAATTCGGAGCTTCGAGATCTGAAATGGGCTCTTGTCGCCTCGCGGCATCGAAGCCTTCGGCAAGCGGCGGAGACGCTGAGCACGCGTCAATCCACCCTCAGCCGTCGATTGCATGATCTCGAATGTGAGCTCGGCGTGGACTTGTTCGAGCGCACGACCGGCGGAACGAAGCTCACGCCGATCGGTCGCGAATTTCTGGATGCGGCGCGGCCCATCGTCGATGAAGCGGACCGCCTCTTCCTCACATTCAAAACGCGACGCAATGGCGGACGCAGGCCATTGCGAATAGGGATTTGCTCGTCGCTCTCAGCAGGCAATCTGCGGGAGACGCTCGCGGAGTTGCGCCGCCAGATCGCGGATGCGGATATTCTCTTGGTCGATGGCGCCAAGGAGGGATTGCTCGGCGAGCTCGCCGCCGGCGCGATAGACGTCGCCATATTGACCTCCGGTGGCGGAAGGTGGAACGACCGCGTTCTGCCGCTCTGGGGCGAACGGGTAGTCGTCGCCGTTCAGGAAAATCACCCGCTCAATCGGCCAGCGATCCAATGGCGGGAGCTTTGCGACAATCGGATATTGCTGACGCGGAGCGGCGTCGATTCCGAGCTCGAGCAATTGCTGAGCGTGAAGGCCGGCGGCTCGGGTTCTTTGCGTATCAGCTACCAGGACGTTAGCCTCGACAGGCTGCTGAGCCTCGTCGGCGCCGGCTATGGCGTCGCGCCGCTGCTCGAAGGCGCCGTTGGTTTCGTCTGCCCCGGAGTTGCCCATCGCGAGCTGCATGGCGACTGTGGGCAAATGCGGCTTCAGTTCGCGGCCTATTGGAAAGAGACGAACAGCAGTCCAATGCTGCAGCCATTTCTCGATCTGCTGCGCGCCCGCTATCCCGATCTTTCGGCTTCGGCGACATCGGGTTGAGGTTTCGGACGCGTCCGAGTCTTCGCGAAGGCTCGGTCGGTCGCGATGAAGCGCTGAAGCATCGGGACAATCAGCTTGAGCGGATCGGCGATCGTCTGACCATTGGCTCGGCCGAGCGCGTCCGCATAGGCGGTGAGATCGCGATGCAGAGAGGCGGGAATCTCGACGGTGACTTTGACGGGCTTGTCGTCGGCGAGCGGACCGAGCTTCAATTTCGTCACGGCGCCATTCCTTCCTTGTATGGAGCCAATAGGAGATCCCGCGTCACGAGCACGCGAACGGGGAAGCCCGGCCGGATGGTGAGAGTGGGCTGGACATTGAGCTGGCGTTGAACGAGCAATTGCCCGGTCTGGCTCGCGCTGTTGGAGCCGCCGCGGCGGATCGCCTGGATGAGGCTGTTCTCGCTGCCCGTGGTTCCGGCTTCGGCGCCGATGCTGAGCAGCGTCGAGAGCGCGGCTCCTTTGAGCAGCATGTCCCAATGATTGTCGACCTCGTCCTCGAGGCCGGCATAGCCGGCCGCATCGGCGCCGGGTTGCCGCTCCAGCACGATCGAGGCTCCATTGGGCATGATGAGCCGGGTCCAGGCGAGGAGCACGCGCTTTTGGCCGTAAGCGACGGAGCTGTCGTATTGGCCGATCAGTTTCGCGCCCTGCGGAATGAGCAGAAATTTCCCCGTGGGACTGTCATAGACCCCCTCGGTCACCTGGGCGGTGATCTGTCCCGGCAGGTCGGAGCGTAGGCCGGTGATGAGCGCGGCCGGAATGACCGTTCCGGCCTGGACGACGTACGGCGATGCAGGCTTTGCGAGCCCATCGGGACTGACGGTTCGCCGATCGGTCGCGGCGCTCAGAAAAGCAGTCTTGCGATCCTGCATGTTCTGCGCGGAGCCGGCGTCGACTGACGACGCAGCTGTAGCGCCCGCGTCGGCCGCGGAAATCGTGGTCGGAGCGATCGGCGTGATCGGCCTCTCGCGCTCGTTCGTCTGAGCGAAGAGCCGGCTCACGCGCGCGGCCTCACCTTCCTGCGCGCGGCGCTGTGCCTCGGGGTCGGACGCCGATGCGCCGACAATCGTCGTATTGCCGGCCGCGCCAGCATTCAGAATGGGCCGGCCGAGATCACCTGGCAGAGGCGGTCCGAGCGGCGGCGCCGGCCGAGGCATTCCGGTATAGTCCTTGGGCAGGTTCGCGAGACCGTCGGCGGCGGGACGATTCTGCGTGTTGTAGAGTTCCTGGGCCGCGCCGGTCCTGTCGCGGGGCTGCAGCGCGTAGCCCAGCGCGCCGGCGATCGCGAGGGCGACGACGCCCGCCATGCCGATCAGCACTTTCCGCGACAGCCGCGTCACGCGCGGGCGTTCGCCTCGGAGGCGAAGGTCGGGCGTGATCGGCGGCGACGCGGCGAACCGCTCGTCATTCGACTCCGGCGTCATGACCGAGGCCTTCCGTCGGTGCGGACGATGCGCACGCGGCGCTCGCTGTCCGCATCGCCGAGGCGGAGCTCGGCCGCCGCGAAGAGGCGGTCGACGATGTAGTAGTTGCGGCTCACGCGATAATTGACCAGCTCCGAGCCGCCGGCCGGACCGATGACGAACAGCGGCGGCGTCTCGCCCTGGCGAATGCCGGTCGGGAATTCGATATAGACCTTCGACCCATCGTCGAAGGCGCGCAATGGCCGCCAGGCAGGATTGTCGCCCTGGATCGCGTAGCGGAAATTCAGCGCGGAGACGTCCACGCCGGCCGCGATCGGCGCGGCGGATTCGGCAATCGCGTTCTGACGGCGCAAGGCGATGAGCTGGTCTTCCGGATATTGCCAGGAGACCGAGGCCATATAGGTCTTCTCGGTCGATCGCAGCTCGAGCAGATAGGTGCGTCGATCCGTGTTGACGACGAGATTGGTGACGAGGTCCGGCCGTGTCGGCTTGACGAGGATGTGAATTTTTTTGGTCGCGCCTGCGCCGCTCTCCGTGTCGCCGATGATCCAGCGGACCGTGTCGCCGGCGGCAACCGGCCCGGAGCCGACGAGCTGCTCGCCCTCCTGCAGCGCGACGTCCGTGATCTGTCCTGGCGCGGCATAGACCTGATAGAGCGCGCCGCCCGAGAAGGGATAGACCTGCACGGCGTTGATGAATCCGTCGCGCACCGGCTGCACGCGGGCGGCGGCGTTGGCCTGATTGACGCGCACGGCCGGATCGGCGGGCTCGGGCGCGGCCTTGCCGGCATGAAGCGGCTTCAATTGGCCCGGCAAGGGAAGCGGCTTGGCGAGGGTGACGATTTTCACCGGCGCGGGCGGATCGGCGGAGAGCCGCGCCGGGGCCGCGTCGTCGTAATCGATGTCAGGCGGAATGAATTTCGCGCATCCGGCGAGCAAGGGCACGGAGATGAGAAGAATCGCAAAGCCGGCTTTACGGAAAGACGCGTTTCCATCTTTCCGGGACAGCACGTTCACGGCAATGTGCGAAGCCGGATCGCCGGCATTCGGGAAATTCCGCCGAGTCATTGTCCGAGCTCCTTCGACCAGTTGATGGCGTTGACGTAGACGCCGAGAGGATTCTTGCGGAGGCGATCGGCGTCGGTCGGCGGCTGGATTATGACGGTGAGGATCGCCGTCCATCGCGTCGTGTCGGCGAGCGCGCCGTCCTGATAGCGGCGCTCGATCCAGGCGACGCGAAACGAGTCGGCCGAGGCGCGGATGACGCTGGAGACATCGACGGCGATCTGCTGCTTGCCGAGCTTGGCGAAGGGATCATTGGCGCGGGCGTAATCGTTGAGCGCAGCGGCGCCCGCCGTCGTCGTGAAGTCATAGGCCTGCAGCCAATTCTGCCGGACGACGACCGGATCGGCCGGAGCGGCGCGCACATCCTTGATGAAGCGGGCGAGATACCAGGCGATCTGCGGATCGGACGGCGTGTAATCGGCCGTCGCCGGCGCGATGGCGCGCGCCTCGCCGAGGTGATCGATTTGAACGACCCACGGGACGACGGTCCCATGCGTCGACTGCCAGACGAGACCGGCCGCGAGGCCGCAGGACAAGAGCAGCGAGCCGAAGGCCATCAGCCGCCAGTTTTTCGACTGGACGCGCGCGGAGCCGATGCGCTCGTCCCAGACTTGCGCGGCTCGCTGATAGGGCGTTTCCGGTTCGGGCGTGCGGCCATAGCGCACCGAGGCGCGTCGGAACATGGTCTATTCCTCTTGTGAGAGATCGACGGAATGGCCGCCGCCGTGGCTGTCGCCGGACTGAATGACATGCGCGGCGGTCGTCGCGCCGTGGCTGGCGAGCTGATTGCGTTTCATGCGCTGCGCCCAGGCGGGCGGCGCATTCGCTGGCGGAGCGCTGGTTGCGCCGTCGCCGACCGCGCCTGTGTTCGACGAGCCGCCGGTCGCCACGAAGGCGGCGCGCGCGCCCGCGGAATAGTTCTCGGCCAAGGAACTCGTCGCGCGTGCGGCCGCGCGCCGGAAGGGAGCCGCTGCGACGGCTCCCGCGGCGCGGCCGACGCCGGCAAGTCCGGCGGCGACAGCCGAAGGCCCGGATTCGCCGGCCGAGCCGAGCGCATAAGCCGACGTCGCTCCGCCGGCGAGCCTCGCGCCGCCTCGCGCGGCGGCGCCGGCTCCCGAGGCTGCGGCCGTCGCTCCCCTTCCGGCGAGGCCGAGCGCCGCGCCTCCGATCATTCCGGCGCCCGCGACGGCGACGCCGGTTCCGACGGCTGCGCCGGCGCCGAGCTGCGGCGCGCCGGAGACGAGGCCGGTCGCGATGCCGGGACCGAATATGCCGAGACCGAGCATAGCGAGCGCGGCGAGCACGACGGAGAGCGTCTGCTCGATCGTCGGCTGCTCGCCGCCATAGCTCGTCGTGAATTGCGAGAAGAGGCCGGAGCCGATTCCGACGATGACGGCGAGCGTCATCACCTTCACGCCAGAGGCGACGATATTGCCGAGCACCTTCTCGGCGAGAAAGGCGGTCTTGTTGAAGAGCGCGAAGGGAATGAGCACGAAGCCGGCGAGCGTCGTCAGCTTGAACTCGACCAGCGTGACGAAGAGCTGCACGGAGAGGATGAAGAAGGCGATGATGATCAACAGCCAGGAGATCATCAGCACGGCGATCTGAACGAAATTGGCGAAGAAGGACGCAAAGCCCATCATCTGGCTCGCCGCGTCGAGCAGCGGCTGGCCGGCGTCGAGGCCGACCTGGGCGAGACGGCCGGGCCGCAGGAAATCGGCGGTCGACACAGATGAGCCGCCGGCCTTGAGGCCGACGCCGGCGAAGCTGTTGAAGACGATTCCCGAGAGCTTGTTGAAATTGGTGATCAGGAAGGCGAAGAAGCCGATGTAGAGCGTCTTCCTAACGAGCCTCTGGATCACATCCTCGTCGGCGCCCCAGGCCCAGAACAAGCCGGCGAGCGTGATGTCGATCGCGATCAGCGTGGAGGAGAGATAGGCGACATCGCCCTTCAGCAGGCCGAAGCCGGAATCGATATAGGTCGTGAAGGTGTTGAGGAAGGAGTCAATGACGCCGACGTTGTTCATCGTGCCGCGCCTTTCGATGCGGCGGGAATCGATGAGGATATAGCCGGCGCGGCCGTGGGAGGCGTCGGCCGCGCCGGCCTGCCGAAGAAGCGGCGGCGGTTCTCCGTCCAGACCGCCTCACAGCGCTGGTCTTCGGCATCCTGGAGCGCGAGCGCGCCGCAGCGGCGCAACTCGGCGGAAAGATCGTCTGGATCGATGGTAATGGCGGCGCCGGCGTCAGGGATCATCGGTACAGGGGCATCGAGATCGATCGCGGAGAGCGTCGCGACCAATGTGGCGATCAGAATGAGGATCGCGCCGGCGCGCCATATGTCCGATCGCTCCATGGCGGCGCCTCAATTGCCGTGGAACATGGTGACATTGCCCGGCTGATAGCCGGAGCGGGTCGAAAAGCGCCGATATTGCTCCTGCCCTTGCGACTCGGCGGCCGTGATGCGCGATTGTTCGAGCGCATCGGCGCGGCTCTTCGCCGCGACCACGGCGATGAGGTCGGAAAGCTGCTGCGATTGCAGCGCGAGCAGCTGATTGCCCGCCTGCGCCGCCTGCAGCGCGCCGGTCGCCGTCTGGCTGGCGGAGGTCAGCGACGACATGGCGGAGCCGTTGCCCGAAATATTGCCGACGACGCCGGCCTGCACTTTCAAAGAGTCCTCGAAGGCGGCGACGGAATTCCGCCAACGCGTCTGCGCCGTGGCCAGCAATCCAGAACTGGAGGCGGTGGCCGATGTCGGCCCATAGGTCGTTGCGAAGGCGGTCTCGATCTGCTCGACCTCGAAGGCGATGTGCTGCGCCTGGGCGAGCAGCGACTGCGTCTTCTGGATCGTGGTCTGGAGCTGGCTCAGCGTCGAAAGCGGCAGGCTCGCGAGATTGCGCGCCTGATTAGTCAGCATCTGCGCCTCATTGGCGAGGCTCTGGATCTGATTATTGACCTGCTGCAGCTCGCGTGCGGCGGTGAGCACGTTCTGCGAGAAATTGCTCGGATCATAGACGACGATCTGCGCAGGCGTCGGATCGGCGATGATGAGGAGCGAGAGAGCCACGGCGGAGCACAAGCCCGCGCGGCGAAAAGAACGAGCAGCCATCAGGAGAACTCCAGATTGGTGAGGTCGGGGATGATATCTGCCGCCCATTTGAGGCCGCGCTCGATCAGCCACGCGCGCAGAAATCCATCCGTGCCAAACTCGTCGAGAATGCGCTCGATCGCGGCGTGATCGGCCTTAGAGGAGGCAGCGCAAAAAGCGAGGCCGATCGGTCCGAGCCCCAATTCGAATAGGCGATTGCCGCGCCGCGATTGGCAGTAATAGTCGCGCTTGGGCGTCGCGCGGGCGATGATCTCGATCTGACGATCGTTGAGGCCGAAGCGGCGGTAGATCACGGTGATCTGCGGTTCGATCGCGCGCTCGTTCGGGAGGAAGATGCGGGTCGGACAGCTCTCGACGATCACCGGCGCGATCGGGCTGTTGTCGATGTCGGAGAGCGACTGGGTGGCGAAGACGACGGAAGCGTTCTTCTTCCGCAAGGTCTTGAGCCATTCGCGCAGCTGACGCGCGAAGGCGGGATCATCGAGAACGAGCCAGCCCTCGTCGATGACGAGCAAGGTGGGCCGTCCGTCCAGCCTTTGCTCGAGGCGATGAAAAAGATAGGTGAGGACGGCTGCGGCGGCGCCGGCGCCGATGAGTCCTTCCGTCTCGAAGGCCTGGAAATTGGAATAGCCGAGGCGCTCCTCTTCGGCGTCGAGCAAGCGGCCGAAGGGACCGCCGACGCAATAGGGCTGAAGCGCCTGCTTCAGCTGAGTCGATTGCAACAAGACGGCGAGACCGGTGAGCGTGCGTTCGTTGGCGGGCGAAGAGGCGAGCGAGGTGAGCGCCGACCAGACATGCTCTTTCGCCGTCGGGTCGATGGCCGCGCCTTCCTTGGTGAGGATGGCGGCTACCCATTCCGCCGCCCAAGCGCGCTCGGCCGTGTCATCGATGCGGGCGAGCGGTTGCAGCGACACGCTGTCCTCGGAGCCCGCCGACAGGCCACCGCCGAGGTCGTGCCAATCGCCGCCGCAGGCGAGCGCTGCCGCGCGGATTGAGCCGCCGAAATCGAAGGCGAAGATCTGTGTGCGCCGATAGCGGCGAAACTGCATCGCCATCAGCGACAGCAGCACGGATTTTCCGGCGCCGGTCGGACCGACGATCAGCGTATGACCGACGTCGCCGACATGGAGCGAGAAGCGGAATGGCGTCGATCCTTCTGTCTTGCCGAAGAGCAAGGGAGAGGCGTGAAGATGCTCGTCTTTGTCTGCTCCCGCCCAGATGGCGGAGAGCGGGATCATATGGGCGAGATTGAGCGTCGAGATCGGCGGCTGGCGGACATTGGCGTAGACGTGACCGGGAAGAGAGCCGAGCCACGCTTCGACGGCATTCACGCCTTCCGCTATGCAGGTGAAATCGCGGCCCTGGATCGCCTTCTCGACGAGGCGCAGCCTTTCCGTTGCGATCGCCGGGTCGACGTCCCAGACGGCGACTGTGGCGGTGACATACGCTTCGCCGACATCGTCTGCGCCGAGCTCCTGCAGCGCGATATCGGCGTCGGCCGCCTTGTTCGCCGCGTCCGAGTCGACGAGAACCGAAGCCTCATTGGTCATCACCTCCTTGATGATCGCGGCGACGGATTTGCGTTTGGCGAACCACTGCCGCCGGATTTTTGTCAGGAGCTGAACGGCCTCGGTCTTGTCGAGGAGGATCGCGCGCGTCGACCAGCGATAGGGGAAGGCGAGACGATTGAGCTCGTCGAGAATGCCGGGATGAGTCACGGTCGGAAAGCCGACGATGGTCAGAATGCGCAGATGCGCGTTTCTGAGGCGTGGCTCCAGGCCACCAGTGAGCGGCTCGTCGGCGAGCAAAGCGTCGAGATGCATCGGCGTTTCTGGAACACGAACGCGCTGTCGGCGCGTCGAGATCGTCGAATGCAGGAAGGTCAGCGTCTCGCCATCGTCGAGCCATTCCGCCTCGGGCATGAAGCTCTCGACCAATTGCAGCACGCGGTTCGAACGGTCGACGAATCCCCGCAGCAGCTCCCACGGATCGACGCCGTCTTGCGCGCGGCCTTCGTAGAGCCAATTCTCGGCGCGCGACGCGTCCTCCTCCGGCGGCAGCCAGAGGAGCGTCAGGAAATATCGGCTCTCGAAATGCGCGCCCGCTTCCTCGAAGGCGTTCTGCCGCTCGACGTCGACGAGCGCCGAGGCCGCATCGGGGAATCTGTCGTGCGGATAATGCTGCGCAGGCGCCCGATCGGCTTCGACGAAAACGGCCCAGCCGGAGCCGAGGCGGCGCAGCGCATTGTTGAGGCGGGCGGTCACGCCGACGAGCTCGGCCGGCGTCGCGCTGTCGAGATCGGGTCCGCGGAAGCGCGCGGTGCGCTGGAACGAGCCGTCCTTGTTGAGAACGACGCCCGCGGCGACGAGGGCGGCCCAGGGCAAGAAGTCCGCGAGGCTCGTCGGTCGGCCACGATATTCGGCGAGGTTCAGCATGGCAGCCTCACACGCCGAAATATGCGGTATAGCGCAGGTGACGGCGCACGACCTCGACGAATTGCGGATCACGCTTGGCCGCCCATACGGCGGCGCTGTGGCTGACCGCCCAGAACAGAGCGCCGGGAAGCCAAAGACGGAGTCCGAGCGCGATCGCCGCGGCGAGCGTGCCATTGGCGATCGCGATCGCCCGCGGCGCGCCGCCGAGCAGGATCGGATCGGTCAGCGCCCGATGCACGGGGACGAAGAAGCCGGGCACGTCCTCGGCGCTGTTGAAGCCGCTCATCAGATCAACGCTCCGCCGGAGAAGGAGAAGAAGGAGAGGAAGAAGGAGCTGGCGGCGAAGGCGATCGACAGGCCGAATACGATCTGGATCAGACGGCGGAAACCGCCCGACGTGTCGCCGAAGGCGAGCGTGAGGCCCGTCACCGTGATGATGATGACGGAGATGATCTTGGCGACCGGGCCCTGGATGGATTCGAGAATTTGATTGAGCGGCGTCTCCCACGGCATGGAAGAGCCGGAGGCTCGGGCGGAAGATGAAGAGATCACCGCGCAGGTGACGACGGCGACGAGGATGACGACGTGTCGGCCAAATCGGCTATTCGGAGCAAGGGGCGTCATGATTGGTCTCCTGCGACATTTGCGTCGATCGAAAGGACTCGGTAATCGCCGGTGGACGGATCGAGGCCGTCGACGGTCGCGAGTTCGGTGAGGCGCCGCTCGCCGCCGCGGCCTTGCAGAACGGCGATGACATCGATGGTCTCGGCGATCAGCGCGCGCGGCACGGTGATCACGGCTTCCTGAATGAGCTGCTCGAGACGGCGCAGCGCCCCGAGCGCCGTGCTGGCGTGAATGGTGGCGATGCCGCCGGGATGTCCGGTTCCCCAGGCCTTCAGCAGATCGAGGGCTTCCGCGCCGCGGACCTCGCCGATCGGAATGCGGTCCGGCCGCAGTCGAAGCGACGAGCGCACGAGATCGGAAAGGGAGACGACGCCATCCTTGGTGCGTAAAGCGACGAGGTTGGGCGCGCGGCATTGCAGCTCGCGCGTATCCTCGATCAGCACGACGCGATCGGATGTATGCGCGATTTCGGCGAGCAGCGCATTGGCGAGCGTGGTCTTGCCGGTCGATGTGCCGCCGACGACGAGAATGTTCTTGCGATCCGCGACAGCCTTTCGCAGGGAGTCGGCTTGATCGGACGTCATGACGCCAGCGCGCGCGTAGTCGTCGAGCGTGAACACCGCGACGGCAGGCTTTCGGATCGCGAAGGCAGGCGCCGCCACGACGGGTGGGAGCAGTCCTTCGAATCTTTCTCCCGTCTCGGGTAGTTCCGCCGAGACGCGCGGCGATCCCGGATGCACCTCGGCGCCGACATGATGGGCGACGAGCCGCACGATGCGCTCGCCATCAGCCGCCGACATTCTGTGGCCGCTATCCTCCAGACCGCTCGACAATCTGTCGATCCAGAGCCTCCCGTCGGGATTGAGCATCACCTCGACGACGGTTGGGTCTTCGAGAAAGCTCGCGACGGCCGGTCCGAGAGCCGTGCGCAGCATGCGCGCGCCGCGCGCGTGAGCCTGTGAATGGAGAAGAGAAGCCGCCAAATCCGCCCCCGCTTCGGTCGATCGCGCGAGGGCGATCCACCGTGGGGATGATTAGAAAAGGCAGGAAACCGGCGTAATCAACAAGGTTCCGGCGGTCGTAGCAGCCGGTCGTAGCTCGGCGAAAAAATACTTGCGTCCTATTCGCGCGGGTCGGTGGCGTTCTCGTCGGCTCGTTCGGTGCGGAGCATGTCTTTCGGAATCTCATCGAGCAATGTCCGTCCTTGATTGAGTCGCCGCCCCAGCGCCTCGATGAACCCTTCATAGCGTTCGCGCCCTTTCACCTGCGCGGCCGCTTGCGCCTCTGGCGGCAAGGGCGGCGTGACGGTCAGCCAGAAGCGGACGAATAGCGCGAGCGCTTCGGTCGTGAGGCCACTGTTACGCTCTAGCCGTTGAACCTGACGGGTCAGTCGGTCGAGGCGGCGTGTGAAGGCGGCCTCCATGCGATCCGCGCCGTCTGGCGATAAGAAGGACGCGACCGCGGCCTCGACGATGGCGGAGCGCGTGAGGCGCTTTTGCGCAGCGAGTTCGTTGATCCTCGCGATCATCTCCACGGGAAGCGAAACATTGAGGCGGTCGCGCATCATCGCCTCCTACAGCTCGAGGCCGTCAGCCGGATCCATCGCGCCCTGGCGGGCGAGGCCGCCCATACGTTGCCGGATGATTTCCTGCTGGCGCGCGGCCTGCTCGGGCGTATCATCGATGATGGCGAATTCGTTCACATCCCGGCGTGATGGAATCGTCTCCTTCACAATCGCGACATGATCGGGCAGCTCCGGCTCGCGTCGTAACCCGCCATTGGCCTCGTCCTCGGCTGTCGACCGCGCGAGGAGGTCGGTTGCCGGGCGCTGGATTGGCAGGGCGGACCAGTCATCCGGCCGGTGTGCGTGAGGGGCGTTTTTCGGCGGCGGCAGAATCCGCTCGGCGAAGCGGCGGTCTTCATAATAGCGCGCCTTCTTCGCGCGGATCGGATGCAGGCCCGACATCATGACGATCTCGTCGGATGGCGGAAGCTGCATGATCTCGCCTGGGGTGAGCAGCGGGCGCGCCGTCTCGGAGCGCGACACCATCAAATGACCGAGCCAAGGCGAAAGCCGATGCCCGGCATAGTTCTTCATCGCCTTCATCTCGGTCGCGGCGCCGAGCGCGTCGCTCACGCGCTTCGCGGTGCGCTCGTCATTGGTCGCGAAGGACACGCGCACATGGCAATTGTCGAGGATGGAATTATTCGCCCCATAGGCCTTCTCGATCTGGTTCAGCGATTGCGCGATCAGGAAGCTCTTGATGCCATAGCCCGCCATGAAGGCCAGCGCGCTTTCGAAGAAGTCGAGTCGCCCGAGCGCCGGGAATTCGTCGAGCATCAGCAGCATGCGGTGACGGCGGCCCGTGGGGCGCAACTCCTCGGTCAGGCGGCGTCCGATCTGATTGAGCACCAGTCGGATGAGCGGCTTGGTGCGGCTGATGTCGGAGGGCGGCACCACGAGGTAGAGCGTGGCCGGACGCGGATCGGACACGAGATCGGCGATCCGCCAGTCGCATTGACGGGTCACTCTCGCCACGACGGGATCGCGATAGAGGCCCAGGAACGACATGGCGGTGCTGAGGACGCCCGAACGCTCATTGTCGGATTTGTTGAGAAGCTCGCGCGCGGCCGAGGCGACGACAGGATGCGGGCCGACCTCGCCGAGATGCCGGGTCGTCATCATCGCCCACAGCGTCGTCTCGATCGGCAGGTTCGGATCGGACAGGAAGGCGGCGACGCCGGCGAGCGTCTTGTCGGCTTCGGCGTAGAGGACGTGGAGGATGGCGCCGACCAGCAGTGAGTGGCTGGTTTTCTCCCAATGGTTCCGGCGCTCGAGCGATCCCTCGGGATCGACCAGCACGTCGGCGACGTTCTGCACGTCGCGGACTTCCCACTCGCCTTTGCGCACTTCGAGCATCGGATTATAGGCGGCCGAGGCGCCGTTGGTCGGATCGAACAGCAGCGCGCGGCCATGGCGGGCGCGAAAGCCGGCGGTGAGCTGCCAGTTCTCGCCCTTGATGTCGTGGACGATGGCCGAGCCCGGCCAGGTGAGCAGCGTCGGCACCACCAGCCCTACGCCTTTTCCGGAGCGCGTCGGGGCGAAGCAGAGGACATGCTCGGGTCCGTCGTGACGCAGATAGGCGCTTTCGTGCCGGCCGAGCACGACTCCGTCGGGGCCGAGCAGGCCAGCGGCTTTCATCTCGTCGGGCCGCGCCCAGCGGGCGGACCCATAGGTCTCGGCGTCGTCGGCCTCGCGCGCGCGCCAAATCGACATGGCGATCGCCGCCGCGATCGAGAGTGGCCCGGCCGAGGCTGCGATATAGCCGCCTTCGACGAAGATCGCTGGCGCATAGGCGTCGAAGGCATACCACCACCAGAAGAAGGCGGGCGGCGGATAGAAGGGGAAATAGGCGAACTCGAACCAGGGATGTCCGAGCTGCGGCTGGAAGCCGAGGCGCCAGGCGGTCCATTCGGTCGCCGTCCATATCGTCGTCAGCACGATGAGCGATACGACGAGAATTTGGCCCCAAAGAATCCTGGTCGCCCACATGGACGCCTCCATTCGAATAGAGCGAGGCGTCGAGACAAAGACGCGGTCCGAGCGCATTCAAGCGTGTTCGCGTCGCGATCGTAGCGTGGCGAACCGAGACGAAAAAATACTGGCGCGTGAACCGGCGATCGAGATTCACCGATCGTCATAGGCCCAATCCTCGTTTTCTGCCGATGCTCCATTCGATGCCGCCGTCGTCTCGCGCCGTCCCGGCGACATGCTGGCCGAGCTTTTTTTCGAGCGTCGGCGACCAGGGCACGAGCTGGAAGCCGAGACCGTCGTCGATCATGGCGAAGCGCCCGGAAGCGAGCACGAGGTGCTGGCGATAGACGCCAGAGACCCGAACGCCCGCCGCGGCCTGGGTGCGCGGAAGGCCGGTGTCGGCCGAGAGCTTTGCAGCGGCGTCATTCAGCTCGCGGCCGCGCAGCGTCGCGAGCAGGTCGCGCTGGAAAATGACTTGGCCCCCTCGGCGCTGAGCCAGTCCATCGGCGATGAGATGCTCGGCGCGCGCCTTCATGGCATCGCGGACCTCGCCGCCGAATCCGCCTATCGCCAGTGGCGTCAGCGTGCGCTCGATGAGGCGGTGATCGAGCCAGGTCGCCCCCGACGCGCCGATCTGGCGATCGAGATCGAAGTCCGAGCGCGTCGCCAGGACGAGCGTCGGCTTCGGATCGTCGGCGCCGCCGAAGCGCCGCACCTCGACGACGCCGCCGATAGGCGGAGCATGGTTGAGCGCCTCGATGCCGCGGAAGCGGACGTGATGGGCGCGGCCGTCGGTCCCGTCGATCACGGCATAGGCTTCTCCGCTCAGCTCGTCGTGCAGTCCCTTGTCGACCAGCCGCCCGAGGATCGGCGACTCTGAAGGCGCAGCATCGATGGCATAATCACCGACGCCGCGGTCCTGGCCGCGCTCGGTGAAGGCGCGGTGCATGGTTTTGATGATGTCGCCGCGCATTCCGAGGTCGCGCAGCGTTCCTTCGGCTTCCAGTCCGATCCTCCATCGGCCGGGATCGGCGGAGGCGGCGAGACCCATTCGTTCGAGCTTCTGGGCGCGGCCGACCATCAGGCGGCGCAATTCAGGATCGTCTGGACCTGGACTCGCCGGGCGCAGGTCGACCAGGCCCGTCTCGTCGGCGGCGTAGCGGATGGCGGCGTCGAGCCGTGTCCAGCGGTCGGCGTCGACCTCGCGCTCGAGCGCCGAACGGATCGCATGTTCTGGACGCGGTCCGAGCTCGACGGCGACGAGGTCTTCCGCGCGCGAGCGCAGGCCACGGCTGATGTAATCGCGGGCAATGACAAGATCGGCGCCGGTCTCGTCGATGCCGCGCACCAGCAGATGGACGTGAGGATTGTCCGTGTTCCAATGATCGACGGCGACCCAATCGAGCTTCGTTCCGAGATCGGCCTCCATCCGCCCGGCGAGGTCGCGAGTGAAGGCTTTGAGGTCAGTCATCTCGCCGGCGTCCTCAGGCGAGACGATGAAGCGGAAATGATGCCGGTCGCCGTCGCATCGCTCGGCGAAGGCGCGATCGTCGGCGTGATCGTTCGCGGCATCGAACATCACGCCTTTCTCTCCATCGCGGCTGACGCCCTCGCGCTTCAGATAGGAAAAATGCGCGGACAGCGGCGCCGATCGAAAGCTTCGGCCCTTGTGGCGGACGACGCGCGCCTTGACGACGACGCGGCGGCCCGGATCGAAGAGGCGGGCGCGGCCGAAGGCGGCGCGCCCGCGCCCGAAGCTCGAGTCGCCGGGTGAGACAGATCGCGCGCCGTTCGGTGGCGTCGCAGGTCCGGCCTTGCGTGCCGCTTTCAAAACCTCAGCGACGAAGCTCTTCGACTTCGGCGCGCGCGTCGTGCGGACCCGTCCCTGCCGGACGCGGAAATCGTTCTCCTCACGGCTCATCGGCGCGCCTCGCCGAGGCGAACGGCAGCCGCCAGAACATAGTGTGCAAGTCGAAGCCTTGTAACTCCACGAGGATTTACCGAAACCTGCCAACGACCGATCAGCCTGCCCGACGAAAGACGAGTCGCGACAGCGACTTGTCTGTCAGCGTGGCAGGCGCTTTTATCTCGCCTTAGCCCGGTCGTGTTCTGCGCTGAATTGCCTTCCGCCGTTCTCTCTTCGCGACATTGCGCTCGGAAACGCTGGAATGCGCAGTGGTCGCGAATGGCGCTCACAATGCGTCTGCGCGCTTTCAACGCCAGGCGAATGACGGCAATGAGGCCCGTCGATGCGCGAAGGTCGGCAGTCCGACTGCAACAGCGGTGCTGGCTCATTGCGCGTGCTCCGTCGACGAGAGCGCGACGAACAGGCCGTCTGATCGAGGCGCGATGGCGGACAGATCGCGCGTGACGGCGACAGCTGTCGTGTAGGTCGCTGTCTGAATTGGTGCCGGATGGTTGGTGGCGCGTTGGCTGTCGGTATACTGGACGAACAGCGGCGCCTTCATCCACGGCGAAAGACCGGAGACGGAGCGAATGGCGGGTCGAGCGCTGTCGTTTCCCAGCATGAGAGGAAGGAGCGTCGCGACATAGGCGCGGGTTTCTGGCGGCATCGAACGGCGCCCGCCGAGATAATCCTCGTAGCGGCGCGGTCCCGCATTATAGGCCGCGAGGAAGCCCGGCGAGCCGTACCGATCGTGCAGCTCGCGGAGGTACGCCGCACCGGCGAAAATGTTGTCGTGTGCGTCGAAAGGATCGCCGGCAAGAGTGTAACGGCTGCGCAGTTCCGTCCAAGTGTCCGGCATGATCTGCATGAGCCCGATCGCGCCCTTGGGTGAGATAACGTCTCGTCGGGCGCGGCTTTCGATCGCCATGACGGCGCGAATCCATGCCGCGGGAATGCCGAAGCGCCGCGCCGCCTCTGTGACGTGGACGGCATAGGGCTCGCCATCGGTCGGGCGCTCGATCGGCGCTGCCTTTGCGGGCAGGACTCCGCCCAGTGTGCAGGCCGGAGCGAGGCCGATAAGGAGAAGGAGCGTGAATCGCGCACGCGTGCAGGCCCGGTTCAGGTGGTCCGATTTGATCATGAGCGGGAGTGCGGAGCGCATGTCATCAGTCCCGCTCGTTGCGCTTCTGGAGTCGGGTCCAGTGCAGAAGCCAGCTGGACTTGTCTTCGCTCGACTGGAACAGATTGGCGCGGATCGGCTGCGTCAGGGCTGGATCGTCGAGGAGCAGCGAGACATAGTCGCCGGCCTTTTCGCCGACGCGTTTCCATGCCGCCCCGATCTCTGGTCCCTCGTCATCGCCGAGCAGGATGCGATAATCCGGCGCGTTCTCCGCGCCGCCGTGGTCGGAGGGAACGAGAACGATCTGGGCGTCGAGCGACAGCGTGCGGATGGCGCCCGAATATCCCGACTTGGTGCGAGTGAATCGACCGATCTGCGTCATCGGATTCTCCTTGATTGGAAGAGTCGCGCGGGCGTCAGTCGACGGCGGCGCGCCAGACGAAACGGCCGTCGCCCTCTTCGTCGGTCCAGATCGGAACCGCGCGGGCGACGATCGAGGTGACGGGGAATGGACCGAAGTAGCGGCCGTCGAGGCTGTCCTGGACGGTCGGATTCATGAGGAAGACCTCGTCTGGCCGAAGCGTCCGGCAGCCGGTCCAGCTCGGCAGCGGACGACCGAGGCGATCGCGATCTTTCGCTTCGCCGACGTCGACGCCATCGATCGAGACGAGGGCGCCAACGCGGCACACGGTCTGTTCGGGGAGCGCCAAGACATGCTTCAGAAGCAGCACGCCGTTTGGCAGGAAGCCTCCATCGGCGAGAAAGCGCGCGATAGGTTCCGGTGGCTGGGCGGCGACCAGTTGCAAGGCGTGAAGACGATCGGCCGGTCGAAGCTCATAGAGCCCGGTCGGCGTGCTCGCCGTGGCGTTCCAGACGAGCCGCGGGGTAATGGGAACGAAGTAGTGGCCGCCGATCAGCAGCACGGAGGAGAGCGTCGCCGTGACATAGCCGAGGCGGATCATGGCGCGACGCTCCGGCGCTTCAGCCAGGCGTCATGCTGCTCGCGCGTGTAGGCGCGCGGCTCGTCGCCGACGGCGAGACGGTTGTGTAAATGCCGCCAATAGTCAGGCGATGCGTCGGCGGGATCGACGCCGATCGCCTCTATGGCGTCGATTGCCTGGAGCGCTCGCTCGACCCTCGGCCATGCGTCGACGCGCAGCAGGATCTCGCCGCCGGGACGCACGAAGGGCAGCGTCTGATAGCGCTCGCCGGCTCCGACGGCGCGGACAATGTCCATCCGTGAAATCACCGTGCCAAAGTCGTTCGACGCCCAACGGACGAAGCAGAAGATGCTGCCGGGAGCGAAGCTGGCGATGCGGCGGCGGCGGTCGAGTATCTCGTCTGTGGCGCGATGGCCGAAGCGAATTCGAAACTCGATCTTCTTCTCGATCCAGGTCAGCTCGACATGGGTGAGAGGTGTGGCGCCGCGACTCGGCGGCGTTTCGACGCGAGCGGATTGCGGCTCGTTGTCGTTCATGATGTCTCTCCGGGATCGTCGGGAAATTCACGCGCGAGAAGGTCGCGCAGCATGTCGGCGACGGTGACGCCGCGCCGAAAGGCGGCGACCTTGATGCGACCGCGGAGCGCCGGCGTGACGTCGATCGTCAGGCGCGCGGTGAATCCGCTGGCGTCATTCGAGCGTCGGGCGGGAGCTTCGGCCGATCTGATCCAGCCCTCGGCGTCGCCGGGACGCGCCGCGAAGCCGCGCTTTGCAGGGCGCTCGCTCATGCGGCGCCTCCGTCGTCGATCGGCGAGTCGCCGCGCACAACGTTCGCGAAGATCGTCATGGCGCGATCCTCCCAACCTCGGCTGCGAGCGCGACAATCTCGCGTGCGGCCGGCGTATCGTCGGCGAGCTCGCAGACGAGCCTGCCGGTCTGCGCCGCGTCGGCGAAGGCGATGCGCTGACCGATGGTGGCGGAGAGCGCCGGTGGATCATGATCGGCGAGCGTCTCGACCGTCTCGCGCGCAATGACGGTGCGCGCCGCATAGCGATTCAGGACGAAACGGGCGGCGAGCTGCGGGCGATAGATGCGCGCCTCGCCGAGCAGAGCCAGCATCTCGGCAGACGCCCAGCCGTCGAAGGGCGATGGCTGCACCGGGATCAGCGCAAGATCGGCGGCGAGCAGCGCCGACCGCATCAGGCCGGCGACCCGCGGCGGACCATCGATGACGAGATGGTCGACGCCGCGCGCCAATTCGGGCGCCTCGCGGTGGAGCGTATCGCGCGGCAGGCCGACGATGGTGAACAGCCGTGAGAGGTTCTCGCGCGCTCGCTGCTGTGACCAGTCCAGCGCTGAGCCCTGAGGATCGGCGTCGATCAGCGTGACGCGCTTTCCCTGCCGAGCCCATTCGCCGGCGAGATGCAGGGCGAGCGTCGTCTTGCCGACTCCTCCCTTCTGGTTGAGCAGCGCGACGATCATGACGCGCCTCCTTCCTTCTCGTCGAAGGGAACAGGCGCCTCGAAAGTCGCATCGTCCGTAAAGCCGGATTTACGGAAAGTTGTATCAGGCGTATTCTTTTCAGACGGAAGTTTCGGTTTGCGCAAACGCTCGGATGTGATTTCCACACCGGCCGGGCGCAAACAAAAGTTAGAGTCTCTGTTAGACTCTAAGTTAAGAGCCGAGATTTTTTCAGCGGGCCAGAGGGTTAGCTGCCCTCCGCGCGCCCGAAGTCCCGATAGGGCCGCGCCCGAAGTCCCGATAGCATGCGCGCCCGAAGTCCCGAGTGTTTCCACAGGTTTATCCACAGGGGCTGTGGATAAGTCCGCCGGCAGGATGTGCAGCAGCTCGCGCCGGCCCTCGTGCTCGATCCGCAGGCGATAGCCGGGCAGCGACTGCCGGCACACGATGAGCCGGATGTCGATCGCGAAATCCCTGAGCCTCGCGAGGCTGCCGGATTTTTGATGCAGATGCGGGATGTCGAAGATCCAGCCCTGCTTCTGGCGGCCGGCGTGCTTGCGGGCGACGCGATAGAGCCAGCGTTCGACGCCGCCCGTCAGCCGGAAATAGGCAGGGTCGATGCCGAGCACGAGCGAGCGGTCGACGACGCCGCGGTAGAACCATTCCGGGAGAACGAACTCCATGCCTTCGACGCGGCCGTCGCGCGTCACGCACTCCTCCCATTCGTTGATCCAGGAGAATTGGCTTCGACGCCAATGCTCGCCGTTGCGAATGGTGGTGCAGATGGCCGTCGATTGCAGGCGGGTGAGCGCGCCCTTCAGCAGCTTGTAGTCGCGGGCGCCGGTCGCCCGTCCGACGGCCTTGAGGAGCTGATAGGGCGTGAAGCGCAGGAAGCGTGAGGTCGTGAGGCCCTGATTTTCAGCCTCGACGATCTGGCTCGCTGCCCAGATCAGCACGTCGGCGTCCCATATGGTCGCCATGCCGTGCTCTGGCATGGCGAAGACTTCCACGCGCGCGCCGGCCGCCTCGTAGAGGATCGGCGTCGTGCGCTTCGCCTTGGCGAGCGAGAAGAACGGCCGCTCCATGAGATCGCGCTGATCGCGGGGGGATGCGTCCCCCGTCGCGATGACGAAGGGGTGGAGCCGGCTTCGCTCGCTCGAGGTGACGGGGAGGCGGCGCGACATGGCGGCGTCGCCTCAGCGGTGGGTGTTCAGGCGGGCGATGCGCACGCCGGTGTCGACGCGGACGGCGTCGCGCGCTTCGACATATTGCGGATCGGACGTGGAGCGGCAGGCGGCACCGTCGGCCCAGGCCTGGATGTCCTCGATCGCGTAGACGACGCGCCCGCCGAGCTTGCGGAACGTCGGGCCGGCGCCGTGACAGCGGTATTTTTCGAGCGTGCGCGCGGAGAGGCTGAGCATTCGCGCGGCTTCATGCGTCCGGACGAAGCGCGTGGCGCCCTCGGGTGATTTGTCGCGCAAGAGACGCCTCCGTAGCGGTGAGGTGCGCCGCAGGGAGGTCGCGGCGTTTCGATGTCACCGTGGCGGAGAAGAGAAGCGCGGGGGGAGGACGAAGTTTTGAGGCCGGTCCGTGTCCCCCCTTCCGCGAGGCGCGCTGGGATGGGACAATGCGGAAGGGTCATCAGCCGCCGCGCAGCAGCCGCTTGTAGCCGCCGTTCATCAGTGCGACGGAATCATGGATGAGACGGTTCGCCTTGCGGCGCGTCGCCGAACTCTTCCACTCCAGCGCGGGAAGCGCAGCGTCCTCGGCGTCGATCAGGGACGCGGCGATGTCGCGTGGCCCCGCGCCGCCGAGCCGGAAATCCAGCGCGTGCAGCAACAGGATGAGACGCGCGCGTCGCTGCGCAGTCAATTGCAGCGCGCGAGGAAGCGGCCCTGCGTCGCTGCCTTGAAGAAGACGAACGAATCGCGACGCGACTTCGAGCCGGATTTCGAGTGACGCGTCCAGCGGCAAGATGATCGCGGGGCGACCCGGCGCGCCGTCGTTCATCCAAAGATGAATCTCGCCTCGGGCGTCACCGATCAGGACCCGCCTGTCGCCGTCGTCGGACCTGTCGGCGACGACCTTGCCTAAGGTGGTCGGATCGAAGGTCTCATCCGCCGCGAAGCGGGGCGGCGCCGAAGCGATGATCAGCGTGCCAGGGTCGATCTCAGGGAGCCAGAGTGCAGGCTCCCTTCCTGCCGGAGTTTCCGGGTCATGGGCGAAACTGCAGCCCCCAGCGACGCGCGAGGCTCGAAAGGGCGGTCGTATTGTCGACGGCGCCGCGTTCGATCCGCCTCAGCGTCTCACGATAATCCTGGCGATACTCCGGGTTTCGGCGCAGAAATTCGAGCGCGAAACCGGAAGGGTCCAGGTCTTTCAATTGCTCGATAGAATCAGGAGATTTCCAAAAATTCGTCGGCATGAAGCGCTCCTCGGCTTGGCCTCGTAGCTCGAGCGGCGACTTCGACGATTCCGGAATGGCAGAACCAAAACTAGCCCAAAGGGTTGCATCGCGTGCCGCGAGCGCCCGTGACCTTTTTATGGCAGGCGAGAAGAGAGACTATTGCGCGCGCGTGCCCAAAAGCTGGCGATAGCCGGCCGCGGACATCCATCTCGCTCTGGCCAAATGGCTTTCATGGACACTCTTCGCCCGTTCCGGCTCGCGCTCCGGGTCGATTCCGAAAATCGCAGCGACGACCTCGCGCCAATCGGCGCCCTCTTCGGCGGCGTCCAACAGTTGCAGATAGGTCGCGAGGTGGCGCTCGTCGTAAGCGTTCACGTGCTCGGTGACAGGCGGACGATCTTCGAAGGCTGGCGTGCTCATTGCGGAACTGCCTGTCGCTCTATGCCGGCGAATTCATGGCGAGACGGCAGGATTATATCCCAGGATTGATTGGCGTTCTATTCCGACGGTGATGCAATCGGCGCATCGCGTTGTTCGCTGGGAATGCAGACCCGCAGGTTCGTCAGGGACCGAGCGTAGCACGGTCGCAGACGAATAGGAACGTTCGTTCCTGGAATGAACGTTCTCGACTCGGCTTCCATGCTGCCATGGAGATCGAGGAGGTCATAGCGACGAATGTCCGTCGCCTGCGTCACGCCAGAAAGTGGACGCAGGAAGCGCTTGCCGAGAAGGCGCAACTGAGTTCTCGCTATGTCGGCGCGATCGAGCGCGCCAATGTGTCGACGAGTGTGGGTATTATAGGTCGGATCGCTGATGCGTTCGGGATCGAGCCCGCCGATCTTCTCAAGCGTAGCAAGCCCAGAGCTCGCGGCTGAACTCGGCAGCCCGCCGGAGGTTGGTCACAACCCGCAACGGCCGGGCCAAAAAAAAGGCACGCGGAACAGAAAATTTCAGATCGTCATTGCCCACGATGTAGGCGACGTACCAATTCACGAAAACGTGGATCATCGGCGGCAGGGGTTTTCGAGAGCCCATTCACGATAACGTCCGCGCCGTAATACCAACTCTCTGAGAGGCCGACTCACGTGTGGGATTCCCGAATCGGCTGAAATTTGATTCGACCAGGCGAACACATGGAGGTTCGCCATGGCGGCGGCGATTGGGCTTCGAGGCGATTATGACGCGCGCTCCTTG
>NZ_DATBQF010000055.1:0-17782 GCF_036560965.1 Methylosinus sp.
ATGGCGACCGACGGCGTCGATCTCGTCGACGAAGATGATGCAGGGCGCGTTCTTCTTGGCCTGCTCGAACATGTCGCGCACGCGGCTCGCGCCGACGCCGACGAACATCTCGACGAAGTCGGAGCCCGATATGGTGAAGAAGGGCACATTCGCCTCGCCGGCGATGGCGCGGGCGAGCAGCGTCTTGCCCGTGCCGGGCGGTCCGACGAGCAGCACGCCGCGCGGAATGCGTCCGCCGAGGCGCTGGAATTTTTGGGGATCGCGCAGGAACTCGACGATCTCCTGCAAATCCTCCTTCGCCTCGTCGACGCCGGCGACATCCTCGAAGGTCACGCGGCCCTGCGTCTCGGTGAGCAGCTTCGCCTTGGACTTGCCGAAGCCCATGGCCCGACCGGCTCCACCCTGCATCTGGCGAGACAGGAAGATCCACACACCGAGGAAGGCGATGAGCGGCAGGCCATTGATGAGCAGAGTCATCAGCCAGCTGTTGCCGTCGGCCGGCGGACGCGCGCTGATGGCCACATTCTTGGCGGTCAGGCGCTGAACCAGCGACGGATCATTGGGCGAATAGGTCGAGAACGGGCGATTGTCGGAGAAATGCCCGGTGATCTCATTGCCGGCGATGGTCACGTCATGGACGCGGCCCTGGTCGATCTGCGTGAGCAATTCGCTGAAGGTGATGTCACGGATCGGAGTCCGCTGACCCGGCTGCTGGAACAGCATGACGAGCGCCACGACGAGCAACCCGATGATCGCCCAGAGAGCGATGTTCCTGAAGTTTGCGTTCATGTCGAACCTTGCGAATGACGATGCCGCCCGGACCATCCCGGAAAACAGAAGTCGTTTCGTGTAATCTAGGCGTGTCGGAAGCTCTTGCCAAGAGATCGCCTCTGCCGAGAGATCGCCTCTGCCATGAGATCGCCTCGCGCCGCGGTCTCGCCGTCTGTCGATGCGCGCATCACGTGCGTTGCGCGCGCCTGCGCTCAGTGGTCTCGGACGCGGGTCGCAGATCGTCTCCAGCGCCGAGCACTGTCGCCGAAAAGTCATACGATCGAAGCGAAGTGGCTTTTTTGCGGCCGTCACGCGTTTTCGTCGCGCGCGCCGCCTTTGCGTCGCGGCGGCTCAGGCGAAACGACGACGGCGTCGCGCTCGAAGGTCACAGTCGCGCCGCCCAGCGTTGTTTTGAAGCGCGTTTCTGTCGCCAGCGCATCGGCGAGCCTTTCGCCGGCGCGCTCCAGGCGCTCGAGCCGCGGCTCGCCGCGGCCGATGCGGGCGATCTCCGCCGCGAGCAGGCGCAGCAGCAGCTCGCGCGGCAGCGCCCGCAGCGCCTCGGCCGCGATGCGGAAACGTTTTTTGCCGCGCTCGGCGGGCAGCGTCGACGCGGCCTGCTCGGCGCTCCAGGCCAGCGCCTCCTCGGCGCGCGCGGCGCGGGCGGAAAGGCGCAGCAGCGCCTCGACATCGAGGCCCTCCGCCGCGAGCGTGGCGGCGAGCCGGCGCAGCCGCACGCGGGCATAGGCCGGATTCTCATTGGAGGGATCGCGGAAATAGGGGTGGCCGGCCTCGGCGCAGAGGCGCTCGAGCGCGGCCTTGCGAAAGCCGAGCAGCGGCCGCAGCAGAGCGAGCCCGTCGACGCGCGACGCGATGGCCATCGCCGCGAGGCCGGCGACTCCGCTGCCGCGGGTCAGGCGGAACAGCGCCGTTTCCGCCTGATCGTCGGCATGGTGGGCGGTGACGATCGCCGTCGCGCCGATGTCCCGCGCCCGCCCGCAGAGCAGCCGGTAGCGCGCCGCCCGCGCGCGCTCTTGAATGCGGGTCGCGGGCTTCTCGCCCTCCCATCGCAGACGATGATGCGCAAATCCCAGGGCGCGCGCCCATTCGCCGACCTGCGCCGCCTCCTGCGCCGCTTCGGCGCGCAGGCCGTGGTCGACAGTGGCGATCTCGATGCGCTTTTGCGCGGCGAGCCGCCAGCGTGACGCGAGCAGCGCCAGCGCGACCGAGTCCGGCCCGCCCGAGACGGCGAGCAGCAGCGCGTCATGGGCGGCGAGCGGCGCGAGCGCGCGTTCGGGATCGAGGAGGGGCGGCTCAGCGGGCATGCGCGCCCGTCAGCATCGGACCTTCTTGCTCTCCTGCTGGGCGATTTCCTTCACCCGCGCCGAAGCGCCCGGATATTTCACCGCGATCTCGCCGAAGGAGGCGCAGGCCTGCTCATTGGCGCCGATCTCATGCAGCGATTGGCCGAGCCTCAGCATGGCCTCCGGCCCTTGCGGCGCGCTCGGATGCTTGGCGGTGATCTCCAGATATTTTTCCGCGGCCTCGCGGTAGCGCTTGCGCAGGAAGAAGCTCTCGCCGAGGTTGAAGATCGCCTGAGGCGCGAGCCGGCTCTTCGGATTGTGGGTGAGAAAGCCGGCGAAACCGATTTCAGCGGCTTCATATTCGCCTTGACGCAGTTTCGAGACGGCGAGGTCGAATTCGTCCTTCGGCGTCTGCGGCGCGGTGGGAACGGGCGAGAGCGCGGTCGAGGGGCCGGGCAGGGGGGCTTCCGCCGGCGGCGGCGCCTCGCCGAGCCGTCCGTGAGTCAGATCGAGCGGCGCGCCGGGCGAGCGCAGATCGGCGGCGGGCGCGCCGGCGCCTGTCGCGGCGGCCGGGAGCGGCGCGCTCGGCGGCGTCGCGCCGATGGGGCGGGGCGCGCCGGGGGCGTTGGGGTTGAGATTGGGATCGAAGGCGTCGCCGCGGCGCGGGCCGACCGGGGAAATGGCGGTCGGTCCCGGCAGGGGCGCCTCCGGCGTCGCGGCGCGCTGTTGCGTGGCCCCGGATGGCGACGGGCCGGCGGCGGCGTTCTCCTGCGTGCGGCGCAGCTGATCCTCCAGGCGCCGCACGCTGTGCTGCAGCTCCTCGACGAGGCCGTTGAGCGCGCGGATCTGATTCTCGAGCCGGTCGATGCGCACGCTCGCGGCGCTCGCTTCGCGTCCCGCGCTGTCCTCCTCGGGATCGCGGCGGCCGAAGAGCTGGGTCACATCGAGGCGGCGGCCGATGTTCTGGCCGATGTTCCGAATGCCCTGGCCCAGCCCGTCGAGGCGTGGGCCATTGTCGGAGGAATCGGCGGCGAAGGCCGCGCCAGCGGCCATGACGACGCCGAGGACGGCGGCGACGAAAATGGGACGTGACCAAAGGATCATGGCGGGAATCGTTCGCGAGAGCGGTGCAGGACGAGGCGTAGCATAAGCCCGCTTTCGGCCAAAGTTTGACGAAGCCGCGGCGAGCGTCGCGCAGATGTGGCGAAGAGGCGTTCTCCCGGCTAATCTCGCGCCCACTCCTCGGCTTCCTCTTCCATTGTCGTTTTCTCATGACCAAGCCCGTCCAAGCGCGTCCTATGACCAAGCTCGGCTTCGCCGCCGTCGGTCTGGCTCTGCTCGGCGTCGCGGCGCCTTGCATCGCTGCGGCTTCGGAGGCGACCGGCGTCTGCGCGCTCGACGCCGGCGTTCCGATCGAGATCGCGGCGGTGGGCGCGGATCTCGATCTCTCGACCATGGACGGCCGCCGCGTCGCGCTCTCGGGAATCGAATTCCCCTCCGGCGCGGCCGCGCGCGAGACGGTGCGGCGCTTTCTCGCCGAGCGGCTGAGCGCGGGCCGGCTCGTCTTCCTGGCGGCCGCGACGGCGGCGCCGGATCGCTGGGGAGGGGTTCCCGCGGGTCTTTTCGTGGAAGGGGTCGGGGCGCAGGCGCCGCTCGTCTCGCTGGCGGAGACGCTGCTGGAAGCGGGCCTCGCGCGGTTTCGCCCCGATCCGGCCGCATTCGCCTGCCGCAATGGGCTGCTCGCCGCGGAAGCGCAGGCGCGCAGACGAAGGCTTGGACTTTGGGCGTCGGGCGAGTATCACGTCGTCGACGCCGGTCGGCCCGAAATGCTCTCCGGACAGATGGGAATGGTTCTGGTGGAGGGCGTGGTCGGCGCGATCGGCGAGGCCGGCGGCTCTCTCTATCTGAATTTCGGGCCGCGCCGCGGAGATTTCGCTGTCGTGATCTGGAAACGCAATCTCGAGACATTCGTGCGGGCAGGAACGTCGCCCAGAATGCTCACGGGGCGGCGAGTGCGCGTGCGAGGATTGATTGACTCAGCTTTTGGACCGCGCATGGAGCTCGTCTCTCCGGCGCAGATCGAGCTCGTCGGCGACGAGCTGCTCGGCGAGGCCCGACGGCGGTGACGCGCGGCGGCGCGGCGCGCGCCTCGCCGCGCTCGCGGTCCTCCTCGTCGTCGGCCTGTCCGGCTGCGCCCAGCTCGAGCGGCAGGGCGAGATGCTCAATGGCGGAGCCGTGTCGCATGCGCGGCTGCCGCCCGCCGTGCCGCGAACGCTCGGCGGCGAGCAGCCCTCCACCGCCGAGCACAAGGAGCTCGTCGCGCAATTCGGCGGCGAATATCGCTTCCCCTCGGCTGAACGTTATATCGACGATATTCTCGTCAAGCTGGCGCAGGCGAGCGACACGCCCGGCCAGGCCGCCTATAAGGTGACGATCCTCAACACGCCGGTCGTCAACGCCTTCGCTCTGCCGAACGGCAATCTCTACGTGACGCGCGGCCTACTCGCGCTCGCCGGCGACGCCTCGGAGGCGGCCGCGGTGATGGCGCATGAGATCGCCCATGTGAGCGCGCGCCACAGCGCGCTACGCGCCGAGCGCGAGCGTGAGGCGGAGGTCATCAGCCAGGCCGCCGCCGTCATTCAGAGCAAGCAGAAGGGCGACGATGTGCGCGCCTCGCAGCGCCTCTCCTTTGCCGGCTTCTCGCGCCTGCAGGAGCTGGAGGCGGACGCGATCGGCGTGCGCGTGGTGGCGCGCGCGGGCTATGATCCGTACGGAGCCTCGCGCTTCCTCGCGGCGCTCGGCAAATCCGCGGAGCTGCGCGCCGTTCTCTACGGCAAGAAGAAATCGCCCGATCTCGATATATTGGCGACGCATCCTTCGACGCCCGATCGCATCGCCAAGGCGGTGGCGGCGGCCCGGCAGATCAGCGCGCCGGGCGTCGGCTCGCGCGATCGCGAGGGCTATTTCGCCGCTATCAACGGCCTCGCTTATGGCGACGATCCCAATGACGGCTTCGTGCGCGGCCGCAAATTCACCCATCCGCGGCTGCGCTTCACCTTCGTCGCGCCGGAAGGCTTCCTGCTGGAGAATTCCAGCGAGGCCGTCTTCGGCGTGAAGGAAGGCGACGACGAGGCGTTGCGGCTCGATCGCGTGCGCGCGCCGGTCGGCAAGACGCTCGAAGCCTATGTCGAGTCCGGCTGGGTCGACGGTCTGCTGCGCTCCTCGATGAAGCGCATCGACGTCAACGGATTGCCTGCCGTCGTCGCCAGCGCGCGCGCCGGCGAATGGAATTTCAAGCTCGCGGTGATTCAAATCGACGATGAGCTCTATCGTCTCATTTTCGCCGTGCGCGCGCTCGACGACGAGGCGGAGCGACGTTTCGCCGCTTCTGTCGCGACATTCCGACGCTCGAGCTGGGAAGAGTCGCTCGACGTGCGTCCGCTGCGCCTCTCGATCGTGAGCGCGGGCGCGGAGGATACTGCGGAGTCGATGGCGCAACGCATGGTCGTTCCCAATCGTCCGCTCCAATATTTCCAATTGCTGAACGGCCTCGAGCATGGAGGCCGTCTCACATCCGGCGAGAGATACAAGCTCGTCGTCGAGTGAGAAACGCTCGCCGCGATGGAACTGTCGCGCTCCAAAAGTGTTGTAAGCCTTAGAATTCCCGGGGGGGCGGACGGGCAGGCGCCAGTCGCGCGACAGCTCGGGGATTCTCGTCAATCGAGGCATTGTCGTAGCGCCATTCGTCGATCGATCCCGTTTCGATCGAAGGCCTTCGCGCGCGCGGCTGCCACCCGGAGAGCGAGAATGGCTTATTTGCCCGGAGTTGGACGCGAGCTCGTGAAGGCGGCGATGGATGCGCCCTTTCTCGAACGCGAAGAAGAAAAACGTCTTGCGATCGCCTGGAAGGACAATAAGGACACAGATGCTCTGGACAAGCTCGCCTCCGCTCATATGCGGCTGGTGATCGCGCTCGCGGTGCGCTTTCGTCATTACGGCCTTCCAGTGGCCGATCTCGTGCAAGAGGGGCATGTCGGATTGCTGGAAGCGGCCGCGCGTTTCGCGCCGGAGCGCGACGTGCGCTTCTCGACCTATGCGACATGGTGGATTCGCGCCTCGATCCAGGATTACGTGCTGCGCAATTGGTCGATCGTGCGCGGCGGCACCAGCTCCTCGCAAAAGGCGCTGTTCTTCAATCTTCGCCGGCTTCGCGCCAAGCTCGCCCATGCGCCGCAGTCCGAGGCGGGCGATGCATTCCAGGCGATCGCCGGCGCCATCGGCGTCTCTCGCGCCGATGTCGAGCTGATGAATTCGCGCCTCGCCGGCTCGGACGTCTCGCTCAACGGCCAATTGGTCGAGGATGATTCCTCGACCTCGGCCGAGCGCATGGATTTCCTCGTCGATGATCGGCCGCTGCCGGACGAGATCGTCGAGGATCGCGTCGATTCCGGTCGTCGCACGCGCTGGCTCGCCGATGCGCTGAAGCTTCTCTCCGAGCGCGAGCTGCGCATCGTGCAGGAGCGGCGCCTCAGCGAAAGTCTCGTCACGCTCGAATCGCTCGGCGATCGCCTCGGCATTTCGAAGGAGCGCGTGCGCCAGATCGAAAATCGCGCGCTGTGCAAGCTGCGCAAGGCGCTGACCAAGGCGCAGGAGACGCCTGAGACGCCGACGCTGGCCGAGTGAGCGCGACGCGCGTCCCAAGGTTTTCGCAACCAAGCTCGCAACAAAAAAACGCGGCCCCGTGGGGACCGCGTTTTTTTAACCGTAAAAGACAAAGAGAGATCAGGCGGCGCGCTCTTCGACGTCGTCCTCTTCGCCTTCCTCGCTCGCATCGTCGCTGGCGTCCGCCTCGGCGTCGCCCTTGGGGCCGCCGCGGCGCGGGCCCTTCTGCAGGAAGGACTCGATCAGCTTGAGCGATTCCGAATCGAGCAGCTTGCGCACGGCCGCGACCTCGCGCGCCATTCGATCGAGCGCCGCCTCATAGAGCTGGCGCTCCGAATAGGACTGCTCCGGCTGCGTGTCGGATCGATAGAGATCGCGCACCACCTCGGCGATGGTGACGAGATCGCCCGAATTGATCTTCGCCTCATATTCCTGCGCGCGGCGCGACCACATCGTGCGCTTCACGCGCGCGCGGCCGGTCAGAGTGGAGAGCGCCTTGTCGACGACCTCGGTCTCGGCGAGCTTGCGCATGCCGACGGTGGCGACCTTGCTGGTCGGCACCTTCAGCGTCATCTTGTCCTTGATGAAGCTGACGACGAACAGCTCGAGGCTGAAGCCGGCGACCTCCTGCGTCTCGATCGCGACGATCTGGCCGACGCCATGCGCCGGATAAACGACGAATTCGTGTGTCTTGAACCCGAGCTTATGCGCCGAAGTCTTCGCCTTCACGGCGGGGGGGATCGGCTGCTTGATGGGGGCCGCGGCCGCGGTGCGCGCGGCGACGATGGCCTTGGGCGAAAGGGCCGAGCTCGCCGCCGCGCTCATGGGAGCGGTGGGCGCCGGCGACGATTTGGCGTTGATCGCCTTTCCTTGTGTCTGTTTTGGCACTGGAATGGTTTCGCTCGAAGCTGGAGGTGAAACGGACGCCGCCGCATTCGGCTCGCTCGCGCCCGCAATCGGGGCGACGCTCGGAGACGAGGCGTCGGAGTGCTCGATATCGATATGGGGCGCGCTCTCGCGCGAGGTCGTTGTAATTCTCGTCTCCCCGGTTACGCCGGCGGCCGCAACGGCGGTTGAAGTCTCATGCGAAATCTCAGGCGAATGTTCCCGGCCGCTCTGCTGGCCGATCTCTTTTTCTCGGCCGATCTTTTTCTCGCCCATCTCCTGGCGGGCGGTCTCGACCCGCTGTTCGATGGCGTTCGTCGGCGCGGAGATTTTTTTGGCGTGGGGCGGCGTCGCGGGCGCTTCGACGACGGCGACCGGCTCGATCGCGGCGCTCTCGACAGGGCGCTCCGTCGCGCTGCGCTTGGCGTCGCTGCTGCGCGCGGCGCTGGCGCGGGCTCTCGCCGGCGTCTTGCCTTCCGCGGCTTTGGCGATAGCGGCCTTGGCGATGACAGCCTTGGCGACGATCGCCGCCTCGGCGACCGCAGATTTGGCGACCGCAGACTTGGCGACAGCAGACTTGGCGACAGCAGACTTGGCCGCAGCGGCCTTGGCCCCGGCGCTCTTGCCCACAGCGCTCTTGCCCACAGCGCTTTTGGCGATGGTTGTTTCGGCGCCGGCGGCTTTCGTGGTCTTGCCGCTTCGCGTCGCAGCGGATTTTGACGCGCCCGAACGGGCTGCGCTGGCCTGGGCCGCAGTCTTGGCGGCGGCGCGCGTCCGGGCGGCCGCGGTCTCGCCCGCCTTGCTCGCGGTCGTTCTGGCGGTCGTCTTCCCCGCGGCGGCGGCTCTGGACTTGGCGCTGGCGGATTTGGAGCCGGACTTCGCGACGCTAGACTTCTCGACGCTAGACTTGGCGCTTGCGGCGGCGGTCTTCTTCGTCTTGGTCGTCGTCGCGCTCGCGGCCTTCTTGGCCGGAGTCTCGGCGGCAGCGGCGGTCCGCGCCGTTTTGGTTCCCGCGTCCCTCGCGCCGCGTCGCGCTCCGGCGACGGACGCCTTGCGGTTCTTTGCGGTCTTCTTGCTGGACGAGGGCATACGCGGATACTCCTTCTATTGTCCCGCTGTGGAGACGGGACGGGAAGCCTCGTGACCGAAGGGGCTCGTCGCGCCCCGGCCAGGATAGCGCCAATGACCGCGCATACTTTGGCTGGCGAAACTCCGACGCTTCACAATATAGTGCCGACATTGGCGGGAGGAGCCGCCATCTTCGTCCATTCTCGACGTCGGCGGCTGACCGCTATCTCCGTGCTGGAGACGGCGACGCTTGCGTCCCTCGCGCCCGAAAGCTAATTCTTAATGTTCCGTATATCATGTGGTACGGGAAAAATCAAAGGAAAGGCGCCGGCGCCTTTCCTCATGGTTACGAGCGGCCGCGCAGCAGCCGTTGAATTTGTTAACGATTTTGGGGGCGCGGTCGCTGTGGACGGCGCGGCGTCAGTCGCCTTCGCCCGGCTCCGGCGAGAAATGCGCCTCGAGCTTGCCGGGCTTGCCGTCCCATTCCTTGGCGTCCGCCGGCGGGTCCCGCTTGATTGTGACGTTGGGCCAAGTCTGGGCGTATTCGGCGTTCAGCGCCATCCATTTCTCGAGGTCCGGCTCGGTGTCGGGCTTGATCGCCTCGGCCGGACATTCGGGCTCGCAGACGCCGCAATCGATGCATTCGTCCGGATGGATCACCAGCATGTTGGCGCCTTCGTAGAAGCAGTCCACGGGACAGACTTCGACGCAATCCATATATTTGCACTTGATACAGTTTTCCGTGACGACGTAAGGCATGGGGCGTCCTCGATCCGCGGGCTTGCTAGCGTTTTTGATAATGGGTTGCAAGCGGCCTCCCGGCCCGCGTGTCGCGCATGATATCCTGCGAGGGGTTGGAAGGGAATCGGTTCATGGTGGAAATCGAATCGGCATCGCACGGCGTCGGGGCGCTCCCGGCGGCGCGTTGCGTGACAGCGCGGGCCTTGCTGCTCGGCGAGCGAATCGACACCAGCGGCCTCGAGCGCGCCGATCTCGTCTCGACCTCGCCGCTCGCCTTTCCGGCGGGGCAGTCGGGCTTCGTCGTCCTCTACCGATTCGGCGTCGCCGTGCTGTTCGGCCTGTCGCCGCTGGAGGAGGACGAGATCCTCGCCAAGGTCGGGGCCCGCGTCGCCGGCGCCGCGACGCGGCGTGACGATGAGACTCTGGTGCTGGAGGTCACGCCCGACAGCGAGGACAAAACGCTCGCCAATGGCCGCCTCGCGATCAAGGACGCCTCGGGCGAGCGGCTGCTGGTGGTCGCCGACGCTCTGGCCAAGAGCGTCGCGCTGGCTCGCGACGAGCGGCGCGTCAACGCCGTCTTCGACACGATCGAGCCTTTCGCCGCCGAGCTCGCCAGCAAGGGCCGTCCGCCATTCCGGCGCCGCGCCATGCTGGAGCTCATCGGCCAGACGTTGCTGGTGCAGCATCGCGTCTCCGGGCGCGTCGCCGTCGAGGACAAGCCCGACGTGCTGTGGGACCGGCCGGATTTGGAGCGCCTCTATTCGCGGCTCGAGGACGAATATGAGCTCGAGGCGCGCGGCCAGACCTTGAAGGCCAAGGTCGATGTCCTCGGCGAGACCGCGCGGGCGCTGACCGAGATCATCGACGTCGACCGCTCGGTGCGGCTGGAGGCGACCGTCGTCGTGCTCATCCTCGCGGAAATCATGCTGACGCTCTTCCAGATCTTCGTCCAGCGCGGGCATTGAGAGTCGTCATGTCGGACGCGCGCGCTTGACCTTCGGCCAGCTGTCCATCCTCGCCGCGGCTTTGTTTCTCGTCGGCTCCGCGGAAGTCGTGGCCGGGCCGCTGATGACCGCCATGGCCCCGGATTTCGGCGTGCCGGCGGCGGCGATCGCCTATCTGCCGGCCGCCTATGGCCTCGCCTATGCCGGTTTCGCCATTTTCGCCGGGCCCTTATCTGATCGTTTCGGCCGCAAGCGCCCGCTTCAGGCGGGGCTGCTCGGCTTTTCTCTGCTCAGCGCCGCTCTCGCCAATTCGTCCAATCTCTCGGTGGCGATCGCGCTCAGCGGCATGGCGGGGCTCTGCGGGGCCTTCGTCCAGCCCAATTCGCTGTCCTTCGTCGCCGATACGTCATCGCCGCAGGATGTCGAGGTCCGCACCGCGCGCGTCTTCGTCGGGCTGATGTCGGCCTTTGTGATCACGCCCTCCATCGCCGGATGGATCGCCGACCGATACGGCTGGCGCTGCGCCTATTATCTGCTGGCGCTCTTGGCCGCGCTCGCCTTTCTGGCGGTCTCGCTGGCGTTTCGACCGGGCCGCTCGCATGGCGGAGGCGTCGTCTCCTTCGTCGCGACCCATAGAGGCGCGCTGGCGACGCCGGGCGTCGTGCGGCGGCTGGCGGCGAGCTATTTCTGGCTCGGCTCGGTGGCGGGCTTCGGCGTCGTCGTCGCCGATGTCGCGGCGCGCAAGCTGTCGCTCTCGCCGACCGACGCCGGATTATTGGCCGGCTTCTTCGGCCTCGTCACCATCGCCGGCAATCTGGCGGGGCCGACGGTCCGCGGCCTTCTCTCCGACAAGGCGCTGCCGATCGCCTGCTTCGTGGCCTCGGCCGGCGTCTTCGCTTTCGCTCTTCCGACCCATTCGGCGCTACAGCTCGGGCTCGTTGGATTGCCCTGGGCTTTCGGCTATGGCTGCGGCGGCCCGCTGCATCATGCGCGGCTGAGCGGAATGTCGGCGCAATTTCGCGGAACGATCAATTCCTATCACGCCAGCCTGCTCAACCTCGGCATTTTCTCGACCTCCTTCCTGTTCGGCGCGCTCGCGCCGAGCGGGCTCGGCCTGTTCTATGCGCTCATCGGCGGCGTCTCGCTGATCGGGGCGTCGCTGCTCGCCTTCGCCACGCTCGCCGAACGGCAATCCACTGCTCGACCCGCTACGCAGGAGAGGGGGTAGACCGAGGGGCGGCGTAGCGATCCTAGGCTCGCGCTGCGCCGTCAGCCCACTCCCCAAAGCGCAGCGGGGGAGGGACGGGGGCCTTCGCCGCTCTATTCGCGGACAAAAGCCGCCGCCTCTTCGATGGCGGCCTCCGTCTCGCCGGGCGCGATCCAGCGGAACGACGGCAGCTGGTGGCGCGCGAAGGTGAATTGCCGCTTCGCATAATGGCGCGTGTCGAGCTTTCCCTGCATCGCCGCCTCGTCGAGCGACAGCTCGCCGCGCAAAAATCGCAAGAGATGCGGCGCGCCATGCGCGCGCATGGCCGGCAAAGCGGGATCGAGCCCGCGCCCGCCGAGCGCCTCGACCTCATCGAGCGCGCCTTCGCGGAGCATGGCGTCGAAACGCGCGTCGATGCGCGCATAGAGCTCTTCACGCTGCGGGGCGAGGAAGAAGGCGAGGCATTCGGATTGGTCGAGCGACGACGCCATGCGCGCGCCCTGGAAGGAGGCGAGCGGCTTTCCCGTCGCCTCGAGCACTTCCAGCGCGCGCAGGATCCGCTGCGGATCGGTGGGTCTCAGACGCGCCGCCGTCTCCGGATCGCGCTCGGCGAGACGCGCATGCAGATCGTCCGGCGCTCGCCCTTGCGCTGCGGCGCGGACCTTCTCGCGCACTTCGGCGGGAACCTGCGGAATGTCCGAGAGGCCGGAGAGCGCGGCCTTGTAATACATGCCGGTGCCGCCGGCGACGACCGGCGTCGCGCCCTCCTGCGCGAGCCTGTCGAGCAGGAGGCGAAAATCCTCGAGCCAGCGGCCGACCGAATAATTCACGGCAGCGTCGACATGGCCGAACATCTCGTGGCGCACGCTCCGCTCCTCCTCGGGCGTGGGGCGTGCGGTCAGAATGCGCAGGTCGCGATAGACCTGCATCGAATCGGCGTTCACGACGGCTCCGCCGATGCGCTCGGCTATAGCCAGCGCGAGAGCGGACTTGCCGCTCGCCGTCGGTCCTGCGATGAGAATGGCGCGTCTCGTCATTGGCCCTTCGCAACGACAAAACGAGCCAAATGTCAAAAGCGCCTGTGGAGCATGTCGCGACCTTCGTCGCCGGCGCCGGCGGCCCGCCGCTGACGGCGGCGGCCGTTCGGGCTTGGGCGCCGGTCGGCGTGTTGGACTGGCTGGAGCCGGGCGTCGCCGCCGATGTGTGCTTCCCGCTCGCGCCCGAATCGCTCGTCGATCGGCGTCTCGCCCTTCGGGCGGCCGCGAGCCCGAGCGGCGCCGATGTGATCGTGCAGCCGAAGGCGGGACGGCGCAAGCGCCTGCTCCTCGCCGATATGGATTCGACGATGATCGGCCAGGAATGCGTCGACGAACTCGCCGAATTCGCCGGGATTCGCCAGCCTGTCGCCGAGATCACGGAACGGGCCATGCGCGGCGAGCTCGCGTTCGAGCCGGCGCTGCGTGAGCGCGTGGCTCTGCTCGCCGGCCTGCCGGTCGCGGTCATCGAGACCATATTGGCCGAGCGCGTGACTTTCACGCCCGGCGCGCGGACCCTGGTCGCGACCATGCGCGCCAATGGCGCCTATGCCGCGCTCGTTTCCGGCGGATTCACCCTTTTCGCCGAGAGGATCGCGGCCGCTCTCGGCTTCGACGAGGCGCGCGCCAATCGCCTCGAGACGCGCGAGGGGCGCATCACCGGAATCGTCCTGCCGCCGATCGCCGGCGCGGCCGCCAAGCGCGCGGCGCTCGAGGAGTTGCGCGAGCGGCTGGCGCTGCCGGCCGAGGCGACGCTCGCGGTCGGCGACGGCGCCAATGACCTCGACATGCTCGCCGCCGCCGGGCTCGGCGTCGCCTATCATGCGAAGCCGAAGGTGGCGCAAGCGGCGGCCGCGCGCGTCGATCGTGCCGATCTCAGGGCGCTGCTCTTCGCGCAGGGCTATCGCCGCGCGGATTTCGTTCTGGGGTGAGTCAGGCGCGGCTCTGCTGCGGCGCCGTCGCGACCGCGAAGCGAAAACGCGTGCGGGTGGCCTCGGAGGTGAGCCAGGAGGCGATGCCGACGCCGATGAAATGGGCCAGCAGCAAAGCGAAATTCACCAGCAGGATGAAGACGTCCAGCGCGCGGATGATCTTATTGGGGTCGGTGATGGCGATGCCCGGCGGCTGCGAAACGGTCTTGGCGACCAGTAGCGAAACGCTCAGCGACAGGCCGACGAAGGACAGAATCACGCCGACGAGGCCGATGAGCAGGCCGAGCGAGAGAAACCAGAAAGCCGTGATCTTGTGGACGCCGAGATAATCGGGCCGCGCCACGAAACGCGCCGCGCGCGTATAGAAAAAGGCGAGCGCCGTCGCCGCGCAGAGCAACAGAAAAGCGTATAGGCTCCAATAGATGGCGTCGCCGTAGCCGGTCTCGCTCGGGCTGAAGGCGCGTCCCGAGGTGGAGAATTGCAACAGCACGCCGCTCGCCAGCGCTATTGCGAGCTGCGGCCAGAATTGCAGCCAGCCGAACAGGCGCAGCCGCGAGGCGAGTCCCGCTGTCGGCGAGGGCTCGATCAGCGCCGGCGCGAGCTTTAGCGCTTCTGGCGGCGGAGCCTGCGGGCGGAAGCGGGCGAAACCGCCGAGCGCGAGATGAAGCGCGATCGAGACCGCGAAGAGAATGGCCAGCAGGCGATGCGCCGCGAGCAGCGCCTCCGAGGCCGAGGCTCCGGCGAGGCCGAGCGCCTGCGCGCCGGCGGGACCGAGAATTTCGGCGAGACGCGGATCCGAGATGGCGGAGGCGGGCAGGGGAAAGCCGAAGACCGCGAGCGGCGCGCCGCCGAAATAACCCCAGAGCGCGCCGGTCGCGACCAGCAGCGCGAGCGCGAGATAGGTCGCAAATTCGAAGAAGCCGGCGGCCGCGCGCCGCGCTTTCGACCAGCGCGCCGGCAGCGCTGGCGGCGGAACGACGAGCCGCAGCACGAGCTGCGCGAGCAGCAGAGCGCCGGCGACGACGCCGAGCGAGACATGCAGCGCGAAAGGCAGGCTCGCGAGCGGCCGCTCCGTAAAAGCAGCGCCCCATCCGAGCGCCAGGATCAGGACGCCGAGGACGAGAAGCGAGACGAAATTGGCGCAGGCGACAGTCGAGCGCATGGGAATCGCTATCCGGCAAACGAAAACGCCCGCGTCGATCAGCGACGCGGGCGATCTTTTTTGCCAGATAGGGCGCTCTCGCGAAGGCGAAAGCCTGGGGCTGATAAAGCCTGTGGTCGATTCGGCGCCGAGCGGGCGCCGATCCCGTCAGTCGAGGGTCAAAGCGACGAAATGCGTGTCGCCCTGGCCATTGGCGACGATCAGCAGCGCCGATTTCTTGCCGCCGTCCTTCAGCGCCTTCACCTTCTTCACCGCATCGGCGGGATCGGCGATCGGCTCCTGATTGATCTCGAGCAGGATCTCGCCCGGCTGCAGGCGCTTCTCGGCCGCGTCGGAGCGCGGATCGACGCCGGTGATGATGACGCCGTTCTTCACCGTCTCTTTGATCTGGAAGCGGTTGCGCAGCTCGTCCGAGAGCGAGGAGAGCTCGAGGCCGAGCGCCTTCTGCGCAGAGGTCTTCTCGATATTCTCGGTCTTGGGCGTCTCCACCGAGGCGAGCTTCTCGCCATCCTCGAGGCGGCCGAGCTTGATCGATTTCGTTTGCTCCTTGCCGTTGCGGACGATGAGGACCTCGACATCCTTGCCGACCGGCGTCGCGGCGACGAGCTTGGGCAGATCGCGCGATTCCTTGATGGGCTTGCCGTCGAATTTGACGATCACGTCGCCGGCCTTCAGGCCCGCCGTCTTGGAGGGGCCCTTGTCGTCCACGCCCGCGACGAGCGCGCCGCGGGTCTGGCCGAGGCCGAGATTCTCGGCGATGCCGTCGTCGACATTCTGAATGCGCACGCCGAGCCAGCCGCGCCGCGTCTCGCCGAACTTCTGCAACTGCTCGATGACCGGCTGCACGGTGTTGGCGGGCGTCGCGAAGCCGATGCCGACCGAGCCGCCCGACGGCGACAGGATCGCGGTGTTGATGCCGATCACCTCGCCGTCGAGATTGAACAGCGGGCCGCCGGAGTTGCCCTTGTTTATCGAGGCGTCGGTCTGGATGTAATTGTCGTAGGGGCCGCTGTCGATATTGCGGTTGCGGGCCGAGACGATGCCTGCCGTCACCGAGCCGCCGAGGCCGAACGGATTGCCGACGGCGAGCACCCAATCGCCGACGCGAGACTTGTCGCTATCGGCGAATTTCACCGCCTTCAGCGGCTTCTCGGGCTTCACCTTCAGCACCGCCACATCGACCTTCTGGTCCTTGCCGATCACCTCGGCCTTGAGCTTCTGCCCATCGGTGAAGATGACCGTCACCTCATTGGCGTCGGCGATGACGTGATTGTTGGTGATGACGATGCCGGAGGCGTCGATGACGAAGCCGGAGCCGAGCGAGGCCGATTTGCGCTGGCGCGGCAGCTCCGGGGCGCCCTGGCCCTGCTGCTGGCGACGCTTGAGGAACTCCTCGAATAATTCGTCGAAAGGCGTGGAGGGCTGGCCGTTCGGGGTCGCCTCCTTGCCGCGCTTCTGGTCGACCGTCTGCGTCGCGGAGATGTTGACGACCGCGTCCTGAACCGTCGCGGCGAGGTCGGCGAGCGACTCTGGCCCCTTGGCGAGCGCCGGCGTCGTCGCCAGCGGGCCGGCGACCAGCGCGCCGACGAGCCCCGCGACGAGGGCGCGCCTCAGCGCCGTGAAAAGCGAAACGGACGCGGCAGATGTCATACTCTTGCTCTCCTGAGACCGGGCGGCGCCTCGAGCCGCGGCGAAAGCGCGAATTCGCGCTTCGGGCGATCGACGATGCTGCGAGACTGTCGGACGACTCCGCTCGCACTCTGCCAGCAAAGCGGCGAGAGTTGGGCGTTCGCGTAAATCCTACCTTCTGTACCTTATTTCGATGGCGGTCGCGACTCTATTTCTTCTGCGGCGCCGGCTCCTCGGCGGCTTTGCCGGACGAGGGCGTCCCGAAAAACTTGAAGAAATCCGAGCGCGGACTGACCAGGAAGCGAGTGTCGCCCGGTTTGAAAGCGGCCTCATAGGCCTGCATCGAGCGATAAAAGGCGAAGAAATCCGGGTCTTTGCCGAAGGCCTCGGCGAAAATGCGATTGCGCTCGGCGTCGCCTTCGCCCTTGAGCTGATCGGCGCGGCGCTGCGCCTCGGCCTTCAGCACGATCACGTCGCGATCGGCCTTGGCGGTGATCTTCTGCGCCTGCTCGGCGCCTTGCGCGCGATATTCCGCCGCCTCCCTGGCGCGCTCGGTCTGCATGCGGCCGTAGACTTTCTCGGAAATCTGCTGCGGGAGATCGACCCGGCGGATGCGCGCGTCGACGACGTCGACGCCGAATTTGCGCGCCTCGAGATTGGCCTGCTGCCGGATCTTCACGATGAGACCGGCGCGCTCGTCGCGCACGATCTGCTGCTGATTGGCCTCGCTTAGCACGCGCCGCACCGCGGAATTGAGTACGGACGCCAGTTGGTTGTTGGCGCCGAGGATGCCGCCCACGGTTTGGTAGAACCGCAGCGGATCGACGATCTTATAGCGGACGAAACTGTCGACCTCGAGCCGCTGATTGTCGGAGGCGAGCACTTCGAGGTTCGGACTCTCGGCCGAGAGAATGCGATTGTCGAGGAACACCACGTTCTCGATGAAGGGAATCTTGAGATGCAAACCGGGCTCGGTGATGAGGCCGCGTCCCGCGACAGGTTCGCCGAGACGCAACACGATGGCCTGCTCCGTCTGCGAAACGGTGAACAGGGCGCCGCCGCCGACAATCACGATAAGGAGAAGCAGGGCCGCGACGAGGAAGGAAAAGGTTTTCATTTGCGGGCTCCGCCCTGGAAGGGCGCGAAAGCTGGAAGCGGCACGAAGGGAGAAACGCCGCCGCCCTGTTGTTCGTCGAGGATCACCTTGTCGGCTCCGCCCAGAACACGCTCCATCGTTTCAAGATAAAGGCGCTCGCGGGTCAGCGCTGGCGCGCGCTTATACTGTTCGTAAATCTGGGTGAAGCGCGAGGCTTGCCCTTGCGCCTCCGCCACGGTCTGCTCACGATAGGCCTCGGCCTCCTGCAGAATGCGCGCCGCCGCGCCGCGCGCTTCCGGCACGACGCGATTAGCATAGGCGTCGGCCTCGTTGCCGAGGCGCTGCAAATC